>NZ_RAWF01000539.1:0-1307 GCF_003612075.1 Corallococcus sp. CA041A | reverse complement strand
CCCTCCGGCCGGCCGCCCCCGGACCGCTCCCCAACTGTCCGGTGGCACATCCGTCTTGAAACGTCTCTCCCGTCAACCGCTCACGTCGGCGGAGCGCCCTCCTTCAGCTTCTCCACCGCCACCAGGGTGATGGCCTTCACCAGGGCCTTCGCGCGGCGTCCCGCGGACGTCTCGCCATGCGGGTCGACCTCCACCGCGTTGGCGATGTCCGTGAAGCCCTGCCGCTCGCCCCGGCGCAGGTGCAGCTCGCCCCGGCCCGTCAGCGCCACGGGGTTGCGCGGGTCTCCAGTCAGCGCGTGCGTGTACTCGGTGAGCGCGTCCTCCACCCTCCCGAGCTTCTGGTACACGGTGCCCAGCGCCGCGTGCGCCGCGGAGTCCTTCGGGTTCCCCTCCACGAGCCCCTCGAAGAGGATGCGCGCCTCCTCCAACCGGCCCGCCGCCGCCAGGTCGCAGCCCACCTGCGCGATGGCCTTCGCCTCCTCGAAGGTCATCCCCTCCACCTCCGCCCAGGTCGTCTCCCCCCGCGCGAATGCCTTCAGCCTGCGCGCCGTGCCGATCTCCATCGTCAGTCCCTCGCCGCCGTCGTGCTTGATGATGCGTCCCATGGCGGCCCTCACGCGCTGCGCAGGTTGGAGATGGCCGTCTTCGCCATCTCGTTGAACTTCGAAGACATGTTGCTCATCAGGTCGAACATGGCCTTGCGCTTCTCCATCAGCGTCTGAAGCCGCAGCTCCAGCTCCTGCATGCCCGTGTCCAGCTTCGCGCCACGCGCCTTGTCCGAGTCGCTGGTGCCCAACGTGGCGCGCTCCTCGCGGGCGCTGGCCATCTCGTTCATCACGTCCAGCAGCTCGTCGTCGGTGTCCTCGGTGATGCCCATCAGCAGGGCCTGCACCTTCTGCTCGATGCTCAGGTTCGGGTTGTCCACGATGTCGCGCGCCCGCGAGCCGCCCGTGCTCCGGCCGCTGCCGCTCGACGCCTTCGGCACCGAGTCCAGCTCCGCGTCCAGGTCCTGCCAGCTGGTGACGCCGTCCCGGCCGCCGCCCGCCGCCATCTCCAGGCGGTGCCAGTACTCCGGGTGGTCCGTGAAGAACTGCGCGGCGCGCTTGAGCGTGGAGGACGCCGCCGGGCTGCCCAGCACCGCCTCCAGGTCCGCCATCGTCAGCTTGCCGTCCTTCGTGCCCTTCGCCGTGTCGAAGGTGTCCCAGTTCTCGTCCAGCACCTGGAGCGCGTCGGCGTACTCCTGTCTCTTTATACACATCTGACGCTGCCGACGATCTTACGCGTGTAGATCGCGGTGGTCTTCGTGG
>NZ_RAWF01000538.1:0-1309 GCF_003612075.1 Corallococcus sp. CA041A | reverse complement strand
TCTGGGGGAATAACCTCCCCCTCGCGAGGTGGATGTGAAGAAGCAACAGAAGCAGGACAGGACGGCGGAGCGCGGTCGGTTCTCGGCGAAGCGGAAGAAGGAGGCTGTGCTCCGATTGCTCAAGGGCGAGGAACTCGACGCGCTCTCGCGGGAGCTGGGCGTCACCGCAGCGGTGCTGAGTGAGTGGCGGGAGAAGTTCCTGGCCGGAGCCGAGGCGAACCTCAAGAGCCGCGAGCCGGAGCCCGCGGACGACGAGGTGCTGCGGCTCAAGGCCATGGTGGGCGAGCTGATGATGAAGAACGAGTTGCTCGCTGAGAAGGCGCGGCTGCTGGAGGGAAACGCCCCGGGTTTTCCCTGGAGGAAGTCGAGAGGATGAGCGCCCGGCTCTCGCCTTCCAGCGGCAAGCGGTACGGCCTGGCGCTCGTGACGGCCACCTGGTGCGTGCCTCGCGCCACGGTGTACCGACACCGCGCCCGCCGTCAGTCCACGGATGCTCCGACGGCTCGGCGCGGCCCCAAGACGGCGCTGACGGACGAGGCGCTGCGGGAGGCCATCCGTGGCGTGCTGGCGGCTTCGCCCTTCCTGGGCGAAGGGCACCGCAAGGTGTGGGCTCGGCTGCGCGCGCAGTACGTACGCACCTCGAAGGCCCGCTGCCTGCGGCTGATGCGCGAGGCGGGACTGCTGGCCCCGGGCCGTGCCCGCCGGGTGCTGGGCCCTCGCAACCACGACGGCACGATTACCACCGACAAGCCCGACGTCATGTGGGGCACCGACGCCACCTGCACTGTGACGACGCGGGAGGGCCAGGCCACCGTCTTCATCGCCATCGACCACGGTACCGCCGAGTGCGTCGGCATCCACGCGGCCAAGGTTGGCACCCGCTTCGAAGCCCTTGAGCCCATCCGCCAGGGCGTCAAGGCCCGCTTCGGTGCGTACGGCCAGGGCGTGGCCGCAGGGCTGTCCATCCGCCACGACAACGGCAGCCAGTACACTTCCGATGCCTTCCAGAACGAGCTGCGCTTCCTGGGGGCCGCATCCAGCCCCTCTTTCGTCCGCAGTCCCGAGGGCAACGGCTGCGCCGAGAGATTCATCCGAACCCTCAAGGAGCAGCTGCTCTGGGTGCGCACCTTCTCCACCGTGGAGGAGCTGCGGCGGGCCCTGCTGGAGTGGGCTCACCGGTACAACGAGCACTGGCTGCTGGAGCGCCACAACTTCCTCTCGCCGAGTCAGGCCCGGCGAGCGCTGATGCAGTCGAAGCAGGCGGCCTGATTACAACCAATCTGGTGTCTCAATAATCCGGTGCGGTACA
>NZ_RAWF01000537.1:0-1434 GCF_003612075.1 Corallococcus sp. CA041A | reverse complement strand
GCTGGGGGTGGCACCAGCGTCATTCCAGGTGGCGGCGGTGGTGGCAGCGGCGGGAGCGGCGGCAACGCGGGCGGTACCGCCTTCGTGGGCTCGCCGACGATCGATATCCCCTCTGCAGGTACGGGCGGCTACTTCCTCCAGACGGTCGCCCCGGAACCCGAGACGCTGCTGGGGCTGTAGGCGCGGGGCCTCACGGGACCGGCGTGCTCACCCGCCGCCGGTTCCAGCGTCGCCCTCCGGAGCCCGCCACTGGAGCTCCAGGTAAGGCGACGCCGGGTCGCTGCCCGGCACGGACGTGAAGCCTTGCCGGGTGTAGAGCCGCAGCGCTGGATTGTCGCGCGTGACATGCAGCCGCACGGGCACGCGCGCCCGCGCTGCCTCCGCTTGAATCGCGTTCAGCAGGTGCGTGCCCAGGCCTTGTCCCCGCCACGTGGGAAGCAGGGTCACGTCCAGGAGCAGCAGCTCCGCGGAGGTGCGCACCAGCCACTGGCGGCCCACGGGGACTCCCTCCACTTCGATGATGGTGTGGCCCTCCGGGGAATAGGTCGCCGCGTAGTGGCGGGCCTGTGCCTGGTGCTGCATCCGCAGGAACAGTTCCGCTTGCGCGGGCGGCCAGCCCCACGCGGACAGCTCCTGCTCGCGCGTGCTCGCGTAGAGCGTGAAGAGGAACGGTTCGTCCGCTGGCGTGACCGTGCGGAAGAGGGGCGCGAAGGATGGGGGCGTCGTCACGGCGGGGCATCCTACGCCGCGCGAACCTGCCCGACAGTCGGACAGGTTGAGGCCGCCTCGGCTGGCTTCCCCAGGTCTCTGGACCTTCCCGTAGGTGCCGTGTCGGGCGGAATGTGCACAGCATGAAGGTCGGGGGCTTCGCGCCCCTTCGCATCCAGGAGGTCCATCCGGTGGCTCCCCGTCTTCCGCAGCATGTGCGAGTCGCCATCGTGGGCGCGGGCTTCGCCGGGTTGGGCATGGCCATCCGGTTGAGGCAGGACGGCAACGACGACTTCGTCATCCTGGAGCGCGCGGACGACGTGGGGGGCGTCTGGCGTGACAACGTCTACCCCGGCTGCGCGTGCGACGTGCAGTCGCTGCTGTATTCGTTCTCCTTCGCGCCGAACCCCGGCTGGTCGCGCGCCTACTCACCGGGCTGGGAGATCCAGGAGTACCTGCGCGACTGCGTGCGGCGCTTCCAGCTCGCGCCCTTCCTGCGCTTGGGGCACGCGGTCCTCCGCGCGAAGTGGGACGTGACGGCTCGGCGCTGGGTGCTGGAGACATCCCACGGCACCCTCACCGCGGACGCTCTCGTGGCGGCGGTGGGCACGTTGAGCGAGCCCGTGATTCCACCCCTGCCCGGGTTGGAGCGCTTCCGGGGCAAGGTGATGCACTCGGCGCGGTGGGATGCGGGCTACGCGCTGGCCGGGCGTCAGGTGGGGGTGG
>NZ_RAWF01000536.1:0-1442 GCF_003612075.1 Corallococcus sp. CA041A | reverse complement strand
GGCTCTCTGGAGCGAAGTGCTTCGCGTGCCCACTGTCGGCCGCACGGACAACTTCTTCGAGCTGGGTGGCCACTCGCTGCTCGCCACGCAGTTGGTGGCCCGCGTGCGTGCGGCACTCGACGTGGAGCTGCCCCTCCGCGCCCTCTTCGAAGCCCCCACCATCGCGACACTCGCGGAGAAGTTGCAGCGCGTCTCTACCGGTACGCGCCTGCCTCCACTCACGCGTGTTCGCACCGAAGGTCCCCAGCCTCTCTCCTTCGCTCAGCAGCGTCTCTGGTTCCTCGACCAACTGGCGCCGGACGATGCCTCCTACAACCTCCCCGTCGCGCTGCGCCTCCTGGGCCGCCTGGACGTCGAGGCCCTGCGCTGCGCCTTCGAGGCGCTGGTGGCGCGGCACGAAGCGCTGCGCAGCACCTTCTTTGAAGAAGAGGGCCAGCCCCTCCAGCGCATCCATGCCCCGGCCGCCTGGGCGCTCCCTGTGCAGGACCTCTCGTCCCTCGATGAGTCCGCTCGCGAAGCGGAGACGCTGCGGCTTGCCACTCTGGAAGCCCGGCAGCCCTTCCATCTCGTCCATGGACCGCTGCTGCGCACCGCCCTCCTGCGATTGGCTGAAGAGACGCACGTCCTCCTCGTGACGATGCACCACATCGTCTCCGACGGCTGGTCCATGGGCGTCCTCGTGAAGGAGTTGGCCACGAGCTACGCCGCATTCTCCGCGGGCCGTGAGCCGTCGCTCGCAGCACTGCCGGTGCAGTACGCGGACTTCGCCCTCTGGCAGCGCCAGTGGCTCCAGGGCGAGACGCTGGAGTCGCAGCTCGGATACTGGAAGCGCCAGCTGACGGGTGCTCCCGCTGCACTGGAGCTGCCCACGGACCGTCCTCGTCCGGCCGTGCAGTCACGTCGCGGCGCCACGGTGCCCGTGCACTTCCCGTCGCAGCTGACGGACTCCCTTCGCAGCCTCGCCCAGCGTGAAGGCGCAACGCCCTTCATGCTGCTGCTCTCCGCCTTCCAGCTGCTGCTCTCGCGCTACTCCGGCCAGGACGACATCAGCGTCGGCTCCCCCATCGCTGGCCGTACTCACGCAGAGGCCGAAAGCCTCATCGGCTTCTTCGTCAACACCCTCGTCCTTCGCACGCAGGTCCAGCCTCAATCGACCTTCCGCCAGCTGCTGGCCCAGGTGAAGGCCACCACGCTCGCGGCCTACGAGCACCAGCACGTCCCCTTCGAGAAGCTGGTGGAGGTCCTCCAGCCCTCTCGTGACTTGAGCCGTAGCCCTCTCTTCCAAGTCATGCTCGTCCTGCAGAACGCACCCGCCGAAGCCCTGCGCGTGCCGGGCATGGCCTTCCAGCCCATTCCCCTGGAGGGCAACTCCTCTCGCTTCGATTTGGCCCTCACCCTCTTCGAGGTGCCTCAGGGCCTCACCGGCTTCCTCGAGTACAGCT
>NZ_RAWF01000535.1:0-1445 GCF_003612075.1 Corallococcus sp. CA041A | reverse complement strand
CCATCCGCGTCCGTTTAACGCGATGGAGAAAAGCAGAGCAGAATCAAAGACATAGGTGCAGCCGAGCAGGCAGGCCCGTCGAAACGGGGGGACGAGGAACATTCTCCTGGCATGAAGAAGAGCACTCCGAGGGTGAAGGTGGCAGAGGGACTGCGGGCACTGGTGTCGGCCGAGGACATCCTGGAGGCCGCGCGCCGGCTGGGGGCGCTGCAGCGCCAGCGCAAGGTGGACCTGGTGGCGCTGGTGGAGTCCACCGTGGCCGCGGTGACGCCCATGCCCGGCACGCAGACGACAGCCTTCGCCAATTACATCGCGCTCACCGGGCAGAAGCTGTCGCCCAGCGCCTTCTTCGAGCGTTTCAACCACGCCTTCGGGCAGTTGATGCGGGAGGTGGCGAGCCGAGCCGTCCAGGCCGTACGAGAGGCCGTCGGCGAGGACAAGCCCTTCAACGAGTTGGGGGCCCTGCTGGACGAGTTCACGGACGTGCAGGTGGCCGACTCCACGTGCCAACTGCTGCAGCGGCTGGCAGCGGACTGGGCCCCGTCCACCAGCGAGGCGAGGCCTGCCGCCTTCAAGTGGCACGCGCTGGTGTCGCTGAAGGACGAGTTGCCGGTGGCGGACGGCGTGACGCCGCAGCGCACCCAGGACACGCGCGCCCTGCCCGACGAGGCGCTGAGTCCCGGCACGCTCACCTTCATGGACCTGGGGTACACGGACACCGGCCGCTTCCTCGACGCGATTGAGGCCGGGGCTCATTTCCTGGTGCGGCTCAAGGCCCAGCATGACCCGAAGGTGCTACGGGTGCACGTGGGCAAGGGCGAGCGCGTGCGGGCGCGTGGCATGCGCCTGACTGACGCACTCCTGCAAGGTGTCCTCAAGGAGGAGGGCGGCGTCATCGACGTGGACGTGCAGTTGGAGAAGCACGGGCGCACGGCCTGCGCGCGCGTGGTGGCCGTGGAAGGGCCGGAGGGCGAGCGGCGCTGGTACCTGACGACGGTGGGCCGCGACGTGCTGACGGCGCACGAGGTAGCCGAGGCCTACCGGTTGCGCTGGCGAGTGGAGCTGCTCTTCAAAGCCCTCAAGTCCGGCGTGGGGCTGTCGGCGCTGCGCGCCACCCGGCCGGGCGCGGTGCTCTCGCTGGTGTACGCCAAGGTGATTGCCCTGGCCCTCTCGCGCCTGCTGGAACTGTCGATGCAACAGAAGGCAGGCGAGCCGGGCCAGGTGCAGGCGACAGGGCGGCTCGCCCTGGTGCTGGCACTGACTCGCTGCGCCCCGCTGCTGCTGTCGCATGCGATGATGAGCCGGGGCGTGACGCTGGAGCAGTTGGAGGAGCGCATCCTGCTCATCGCCGAGGTGACGGCCCGCTCACGCCAGCAGCGCCGAGAGCGCGAACGGCGGAAACGTGAGGCTTCCCTCGGGAGTGGCGGCTAAACCGGAAGCGGATG
>NZ_RAWF01000534.1:0-1466 GCF_003612075.1 Corallococcus sp. CA041A | reverse complement strand
GCGGGGGACTGGGCGGGCTCACGGCGGCGGCGCTGCTCGCGCGAGGCGGCTGCGAGGTGACGGTCTACGAGCGCTCCAAGCACCTGGGAGGGCGGGCGCGGACGACAGAGGTGGAGGGCTTCCGCTTCAACCTGGGGCCGCATGCCCTGTACCGGGCGGGCGCGGCGTTTCGGGTGCTGGAGCGCCTGGGTGTGAAGCCCACGGGAGGCATTCCGAATCAGACGGGCTCCCATGCGCTGGTCGGCGGCCGGTTGCACACGCTGCCCCGGGGCGCCGTGACGCTGATGACGACGGACGTGCTGTCGCTCGCCTCGAAGCTGGAGGTGGCGAAGCTGCTGGCGGGGCTGGCCCGTATCGACACGCAGCCACTGGGGGCGATGTCGATGCGGGAGTGGTTGGAGACGCGCCTGACGCGAAAGGACAGCCGGGCGCTCGTCGGGGCACTGCTCCGCGTGTCCTCGTACTGCGCGGACTTCGAAGCGCTCAGCGCGGAGGCGGGGCTGAAGCAGCTCCAGTGCGCGACCGCCGCGAACGTGCTGTACGTGGACGGAGGCTGGAGCACCCTGGTGGACGCGGTGGAGCGGTTGGGGCGCGAGGCAGGTGTCCGGCTGGAGCTGTCCGCGCGAGTGGAGGCCGTCGTTCTGCAAGAAGGCGGCAAGCGGGTCGAAGGTGTGCGGCTCGCGGACGGCACGGTGCATCGCGCGGACGCGGTGGTGATGGCGGGAAGCCCCGCGGACGTGGCGGCGCTCGTACCGGGAGACGAGGTGCTCGCGAGGGAGGCGCGAGAGGCTGTGCCCATCCAGGCGGCGACGCTGGAACTGGGACTGTCGGCACTGCCGAGGCCGGATGCGTTGTTCGCGCTGGGGCTGGATGGGCCCTGGTACGCGTCGGTGCATTCGGCGTCCGCGAAGCTGGCGCCGGAAGGGGGCGCGATGGTGCACGTGGCGAAGTACCTGGGCGGCGCGGACGCGGAGGCGAGCGAGGCGGCGCTGGAATCCGTGATGGACGCGCTTCAGCCGGGATGGCGCGCGAAGGTGGTGGCGCGGCGCTACCGGCCCTCGCTCACTGTCAGCGCCGGGCTGCCCCGGGCCGTGAACGGCGGGCTGACCGGGCGTCCCCCCGTGGAGGTGCCGCACGTGGGCGGACTGTTCCGCGTGGGCGACTGGGTGGGCGCGGAGGGCATGCTCGCGGACGCATCCCTGGCGAGCGCCGAGGCCGTGGAGCAAGCCCTGGTGCGACGCACCGCGACGTCCCAGCGCCGTGCGGCGGGAACTTGAGTCGGATGGGCCTACAGGCCAGGAGCCCCTCCCGGCGGCGCCGCGCAAAAACTTGTCCGACAGGAGGGTTGCGCGGAATAAGCAATCTGATGGGTCCTGTAGAAGGGAGATGACGTCAGAAGAGGGAGCCTCCTGCTCGTCTGCGGAGCAGCGGAGCAGACGCCGCGTCGCCAAGGACCCGACGCCGCG
>NZ_RAWF01000533.1:0-1519 GCF_003612075.1 Corallococcus sp. CA041A | reverse complement strand
GGGCGCTGCTCGTCGTGGGGCTCCTCCTCTTCCTGTGGCGTTACGCCCTCAAGCCGCGCGACCTGGACAACCGGCGCTACGGCCTGGCCCAGGTGCTGCTCCAGCGTCTGGAGATGGACCTGGCCCCGGACGCGCCGGTGCGGCTCAAGCTGGACCTGCGTCCGCCGGACGTGCTCGACAAGCGCGTGAATCAGGACATGGTGGGTTGGTGGAACACGGACTTCTTCGTCGACCCGTGGTTCACGCTGGAGACGCGGTTGGCGGACGGCGCCTTCGTGCGGATCCGCATGGTGGAGCGGCTCCAGAAGCGCGAGCGCTCCAAGACGAGCGCCAGCGGCAAGACGAAGACGAAGACCAAGCGCAAGGGCTTCGCCCGGCTGGAGGTGTCCGTGCGCGTGAAGCCGGAGCGCTACCCGGGACTGGAGCGGCTCAAGGTCCGCGCCACCGCCGCAACGCGCCTGCCCCGGAAGGTCGAATTGGAGCGGGTGCGCGTCGCCGCGGGCCGGCTGTCCCTGCGCGCCCGGCTGTCCGACGAATGGGTGGCGCGGCCGGGGCGCGAGACGGGAGACCCGGAGGCCCCCGCCTTCTGGAAGAATGCGCTGGAGAAGGACGACGCGTCCCGCACCGCGACGATGATGCTCCTGAGCATCTACCAGGTGCTGGGCTACACCCGCCGGCGCGCGAAGCTGCAGGCCGCGCGCGGACGCCGCGAGTCGGTTTGACCCGCCCGGGAGCGCCTCCTACGCTCCCCAACCTGTCTCCGCTGAACAAGGCTCTCCACCGTGGCGCTCGACACCTCCGAATTCAAGAAGACGTATGTCTATGAAACCCGTGCCCCGGTGCCGGAGGTGCTGGCGGACCTGAGGGCGCTGGCGGGGTTGGACTCGCGGGCGGAGAAGACACGGATCACGGTGGGGATCGGCTCCTGGGTCTTCTTGTGCCTCAGCATCTGGTTCACCGTCTTGACGCAGTGGCTGCTGGCCGCCGCGCTCTTCGCGACGAGCATCGCCCTCTGCATCCTCTGGATGCGCTCGAAGCACACGGACCTGGACAACCGGCGCTACGGGCTGGTGTCCGCGCTGCTCCAGCGGTTCCAGGTGGACCTGGACGCGAACACGCCCGTGGACGTGAAGCTGGACCTGGCGCCGGAGGATGAGGCGCGCAAGAGCGTGGGCAAGCTCAAGCGGGGGCGGTGGGACTGCGAGGACTTCACGGATGCGTGGCTGTCCCTGCACGGCCGCTTCGCGGACGGCACGCACCTGCACCTGTCCGTCGTGGAGCACGTCCAGAAGCGCAAGCGCTACGGCCGCGGCAGCAGCGGCAAGACGAAGCTCAAGACCAAGCGCAAGGGCAAGACGCTGCTCCAGGTGGGGCTGCGCGTGAAGCCGGAGCGCTTCCCTGGACTGGCGGATCAGCGCGCGAACGCGAAGCAGGCCGTGCGGCTGCCCCCGGAGGTCGTGCTGTCTCGGCTGGACGTGACCCAGGACCGCGTGGCGATGCGCGCCCTGCTGGGGCGGGA
>NZ_RAWF01000532.1:0-1535 GCF_003612075.1 Corallococcus sp. CA041A | reverse complement strand
GAAACCACCAGCCCCAGGCCCGTGCCCCCGGAGCCGCTGGAGGCCGGCGGGGCCCCGGTGGACCTGTCGGATGCGCTCCCGCCCGAGCTGGCCCTGTCGAACGCGCCCGTCGCGGATGACACCGAGGTGGTCCTCTCCGTCGAAGTCGAGCTCGAGCCCACGCAGGACGAGCCCAAGGCACCCACGGTGACCGAGGCCGCCGCGCCGCCACCCGCCGTCCCCGCACCCGCGGGCCAGTCCGTCCGAGTCGCACCGCCGTCCCCATCTCCCATGCCCGAGCTTCCCCAACTCCGGACGCCCAGCGGACGCTGGCAGGCGCTCGCGCCGCCCATCACGGGCCCCGAAACCACGCCGGCCTCCACCGCGCCGAAGCCTCCCTCACAGGCCGCGCCCCCGGGCCTGCGCCCCCGCCGCGTCGACACTCCGTCCAGGCCCATGGCCACGGTCGCCGCGGGTGCCTCCGTGGTGCCCACCACCGCCGGAGCCCCGGAGCCCTGGCGCGCGTCCCTGAGCGTCTCCAGCTTCACGGAGCTGGAGATCGAAGCGGACTCGCTGCTGCACGCGGTGGAGCTGGCGGCCCAGCGGGGACTGGCCGAACACGCGCAGGAAGAGGAGCCCGTCTACGAGCTGACCGAGGAGGCCGAGCCCACCTCGGACACCTGGGACGCGCTGCCGTCCATCCCGCTCTTCTCCGACCTGCCGCGCGACGCCTTCATCCAGCTCTTCGAACGCTGCCCGCTGCGCCGCTTCGGCCCCGGCGAGCGCATCCTCGCGCAGGGCTCGCACGGCGACGCCTTCTACGTCATCTGCGAAGGCAACGTGCGCGTCTTCCGCGAGGAGGACGGCCGCCGCCAGGACCTGGCCACGCTGGAGGTCGGCGCCTTCTTCGGCGAGATGGCGCTCCTGTCCGGAGCCCCGCGCGCCGCCTCCGTGGAGTCCGCGTCCGACGACACGCAGGTGCTCGAAATCTCCGCCGCCGTGCTGGCCACGCTCTCTCGGAGCCATCCGCCCGTGGCGAAGGCCCTCAAGAAGTTCTGCCGCGAGCGGCTCCTCGCGAACGTGATGAACAGCTCCGCGCTGTTCCGTCCCTTCAACCGCAAGGATCGCCGCAACCTGGTGGAGCGCTTCCGGGCCCGCGACGTGGAGCGCGGCGAAGTCATCATCCGCGAAGGCGACGCCACGGACGGCCTCTACGTCGTCCTCTCCGGCGAGGTGGAGGTCCACAAGGGCGGGCAGCGGCTGTCGACCCTGAAGGAAGGGGATCTGTTCGGAGAGATCTCCCTCCTGCAGAAGACCCCGGCCACCGCCACCGTGGAGGCCACGCGGCACACCACGCTGCTGCGCCTGCCGCGCGAGGACTTCGACTCGCTCATCTCCAGCCACCCGCAGGTCCTGATGCTCGTCTCGGACCTGAGCGACGAACGCCTGCGCCGCACGCAGCACGTGCTGGACAGCCAGACGGGGACGACGCCGGACGACGAGGAAGAAGACCTCATCCTCGTCTGACCTGCCCTCGCGGGTCCCCGGCCCCCAAT
>NZ_RAWF01000531.1:0-1551 GCF_003612075.1 Corallococcus sp. CA041A | reverse complement strand
CCTCGGTGGGCCGCGTCAGCCAGTACAGCCCCACCGCCGCCAGCACCACGCCCACGGCGGTGCCCCACCGGGGCAGCCGCTTGAGCAGCACCATGGACATCAGCGGAACGAAGAGGACGTTGAGGCCGGTGAGGAACGCCGCGCGCGACGGCGTGGTGTCCGTCAGCCCCACGGTCTGGAGCACGAAGCACACGAACAGCACCACGCCCAGGAGCAGTCCCTTGGAAACGATGCCGGGCGAGAACATCCGCCCGCGCGCGATGAGCGCCATCACGGCCGCGCCCACCACGAAGCGCAGGGTGAGGAAGGTGAAGGGGTCCGCGAACGCGAGCGCGTCCTTCACCACCACGAACGTCAGGCCCCAGAAGACGGTGAGGAGCACCAGCGCTCCGTCCGCCTTCCACTGCGCACCCTCACGCCCTTCAGACACCGGATCCACCCTTCCCCGCCCACGGCATGAAGCAGGACGCCCAGCCGTTTGGCCCAGCCACCGGAGAAGCGCAACCCCCGTGGGGCGTCAGACGGGAAGCGGGCGCACCAGCACGACCAGTCGCTTGCTCCCCCCAGCCGCGTCCCACTGCTGGTTCGTGGCGACGGTCAGCGCGTCCGGCGCGGGGCGGAACCCCAGGCCAGAGAAGGTCCGCAGGGAGGCGGTGTTGTCCTCGTCGATGTCCGCGTGGAGCCGGTCCGCGCCCTGCCGGTGGATCTCCTCCACCAGGCACCGCACCAGCGCGGTGGCCACGCCCATGCGCCGCACCTTGGGAGACACCACCAGCGAGCGCACCCAGAAGCCATCCAGTGACAGTCCCTCCTGGTGGTAGTCGTCCGCCCACGCGAAGCCGAGCAGGTGCCCCTGCGCGTCGAAGGCGCCCGCCGCCGCGCCCACGCGCCTGTCTTGCGGCAGCCCCCACCGGTCGCGCAGCTGCCGGCGCAGGAAGGTGCCGGACACCACCAGCCGCTCCGTGGCGAAGGCGAGCAGCGGGTCCAGGTCGTCCGGGCGCACCAGCCGGATCTCGAGCGGGCCCACGAACTGGCGGCGCAGCGGCTTCGTCCACCCGGAGAACAGGTCGCGCAGGTGGCGGAACACCGCCCGGGACGCGGGCTGCGTCCACACGCCAGACAGGGTGCGCTGCAAGAGGAACAGCGCCGGCCGGGTGGGCCGGGGCAGCCGCATCACCCACCGCCCGCGCTTGAGCGCGACGATGCGCCCCACCAGCTCCCCGCCCGCCACATCGGTGCCGCCCAACAGCGACTCCGTCACCCAGGGTTGGGTGGAGAGCACCACCTGCGCGGCCAGCCGGGGCCCGTGCCGCACCAGCGCCACGTCCCCGCGCGCCAGCCGCTCCGGTCCGCAGCGCAACAGCCGCACCGCGTCCCCGCTGCGGAGCAGCGGGTAGAGACACCGCCCCATGCCGCGCACCCACAGCCGGTGGCCGAAGGGCAGCGCCGCAAGCAGGTCCGCGAGCTCGGCCGTCGAGACGCCACCAGAGGGCATGACACCCACTCTGTCATGAAGGCGCCCCCGAAACCCGTCCCCGGTGCAGGCCCCAC
>NZ_RAWF01000530.1:0-1554 GCF_003612075.1 Corallococcus sp. CA041A | reverse complement strand
GGGTGTGGCTCCCATCCTGATCACGCGGCGCGCCGCACCCGAGCGCGCCGTGGCGCGAGAATGAGAGTCATGGCGGCGTCCCAACGGTCCGAGAGCACCAGAGCGCGGAGGTCGAGGATGTGCTGGCCGGACTCCTCCTTCCAGCGGGCACCTGGGCGCTTCATGCGCATGGCGACGAGAGACTTGCAGGTGGCCTCCACGTTGCCGCTACCAATGGGCAGCCCTTGCGCTCGTGCCTCGGCGTAGTGCATCCGCTCCCCGTGGTTCTCCATGTAGGTGAGCGCCTCGTGCACCGGGCGGCGGTCGCCGAGGACGACGTCCCGCTTGCCGCTGGCGTGCAGCGCACTGACGAGAGTCCATACCGCTCCGGGCGTGTTGAGCAGGGACCATTTCCACTTCTCACGCAGGGCGGAGGCATTCTGCTCCCCTGCCACGACGAGGGCCGCGGCCCCGAGCTTCTCCAGCAGGTGCCAGAAGTCCACCAGACGCACCACCTCCTTGGCCGCGGGAGCGTGGGTGGAGAGCGCCTCGTCTAGCAATGCATGCAGTTCGGGAGCGCCATCGGTGAGGGTGGCGACGCACAGGGAGGGCTGTCTGGAAACCAGCGCCTGGACGTCGCGGGCCAGACGCTCCGCCAGTCCCCGGGCATCGCCATGAGGCATCCGGCCATAGCGCACGGCGCCCAGCGCTTCGCCCTGGGCGTCATGGAGGACGAGGCAGGCGGCGTAGGCCATGTGCCAGACAACGTCCACCGGGCGTTGGGGGGCGCCCTTGCGCGGCCGTCCCACGGGCCGCTTCTTCGGCTCCTCCATGGGCACCGCCACCCGGTCCAGGCTGACGCTCACGCTGTGCGTCCCTTCGGGGGCTTCCAGGGCCTCGGCCAGCGCCGCCTCCACTCGGGGCCGCTGGTGGCTGTACAACGCCCCCACCTCATGGCCCATCCGCTCGAACGAGGCGCGGCAGTAGGGCAGCACGCCCATCTGGCGCGCCGTCGCTTGCGCCTCGCGCGAGGTGCCCCGGGCCAGCAGGTACCCCATGGGCACCGCCGCCTCCGGCAGCCAGCCATCGGCCACACACCCGGCGCGCAGGCTGATGGCGTCCACCGTGCGGCCATTCCTGACACCCACCTCTCGGTAGAGGCTGCGTTCTATTTCGACGGCCCCTTGCCTCGTCTTGTACGCCGCCGTGTACCGGCCAACCCGGGCGTGGAGCTGGCCCGCGAGCCGGAGCCGGGGGGCGTCGACGTCGTAGCCTCGAAGCAACCTCCGCTTCTCATCGCGCTGCAATGTCTCGGCTGCCTCGTCGATGGCGCTCAGCGCACCCACTGGGTCCACCTCCCCGAAGCTGCGCCCCGCCTCTGCCTCTCGCCGCAGCTTCGTTTCCATGGCTTTGAGCAACCGCGCGACTTCCTCCGAAACCTCGAGCGTCACCTTCGGCATCTTGCCACCTCCATCGAGGTAACCCACCAGACGCCTTCCATCGTGCCGATGCGCAGGCTCACGGCCGCTCGATGGCCTGTCAGCTCATCCCTCGCTCAGGATCGGATCCAGACCC
>NZ_RAWF01000052.1:0-41471 GCF_003612075.1 Corallococcus sp. CA041A | reverse complement strand
TCACGTACGAGGTCGCAAGCGAGCCGAAGCCGCGTGGTTGCTCGCACTCGTCGCCCACAACCTCCTGCTCGCCATAGCGCAAGGCTGGTTCGACGAGTCGGAAGGCTCATTTCTTCTCACGCCCTGACGCCTCGCCAGAATGAAGCTGCTCGCAATCGCTGGAACAAGGCGCGCAAGGGGTTCCGTGAGGAATGGTCCCGGCGGTTCGGTGACTGGCCGACGGAAGCCGACGGAAAGCCCTACCAGGGCCATCACATCCGCGACCTTCAACATGGCGGCAACCCCACCGATTGGGACAACCTGCTGCCGTTTCCCCAGGACCTTCACGAGGATCTGCTGGGCCCCTACAACCAATGCTATGCGAACCAGCCTCCGTGGACGCGTGTAGGAGTGGATCACCCCTATGGCGAGTAGCTCCGAAGCCATGTCGGCGCTTCTGGACGAGGTTTCACGGCTCCACTTCCCGAACCCGCCCGCGACTCCGTCGGAGATCGAGGCCTTTGAGCAGAGAGTCGGGTGGCGCCTGGACCCGGACCTTCGTGCCTTCTACCTGCATTGCGATGGCGCGAAATTGTTCGACCGAGTCGACCCCGCGTTCTTCTTCTACCCGCTGGCGAAGATTCGCCGCGCTCGTGTCGTCCTCCTCAAGGAGGACACAGACAGGGCGGGTCCCGCGTCCTGGTACGCGGTCTGCGAGGTGCGGGATACCAATTACATCTTCGTCGACGTGAACCAGCAGGCGGAGGGCCGGTACTCCATCCGGGATGGCTACCGCGAAGCGTTTCCAGACCCTGCCTACAACCGCCAGATCGCGGGCTCCTTTTCAGAGTTCTTGGGCGGAGCGCTCCGTTCCAATGAAGAATGGTTCTGGCTTCAGACGGAGGAGGATTAGCGGCCGTGGCGAGCGCCACCGCGTGCGTATATCTCACTCCTTGATGTAGTCCTGAGCCCATGCGCTTCCCGCTCTCGGTCCTGCTGCTGGTCCTGCTCGTGGCCCCGGGGTGTCCGCTCGACATCCAGGTGCGTGAGGAGTTGGACGCCGGCTGCTTGGGAGACGCCTGCGTGCGCTCCTGCGCCGCGGACCGGGAGTGTCCCGAGGGGCAGCGCTGCTCCGACGTCTACAGGGAATGCGAATCAGGCCCCCGCCTCACCGAGCCCTGCTCCGACCCCCTGGCCTGTTCGACGTTCGCGTACTGCGTGAAGGGACGCTGTACACGCGATTGTGACCCGGGCTGCCCCACGGGCTACCAATGCTCACCGGCTCCGGAGTCCCTGTGCGTCGAGACCTGCGAGGGCCTGCCCCCCGAGCACCTGGGCGACTCCTGCGGGACCTCCATGGACTGCGCCCGCTGCGGCTTCTGCGCGGACCTGGGACGTGGGAAGACGTGTCACCAACCCTGCCGGTCGGATGCGGAGTGTCCCGGGGGACAGGCAGGCACGTGCGTGCAGCTCCCCGGCTCCACCTTGCGCGTGTGCCAGCAGTGAGGGCGCCCGGGGGTTTGATCGCGTGGATCCCGCTTCCTAGACTGCGCGCGCGATGACGGGCGAACTGTTGGCCGGCCGCTACCAGTTGGAGCAGGAGTTGGGGCGGGGCGGGATGGCGACGGTCTTCCTCGCCCTCGACCTCCAGCTGTCCCGCCGCGTGGCCGTGAAGGTGCTGCACCCGGGCCTGGACGCCCGCTTCACCGAGCGCTTCCGCCAGGAGGCGGAGGTGGTGGCCTCGCTCCAGCACCCCAATGTCCTGGCGGTGCATGACTTTGGCCAGGACGCCGTGCGCGGCCCGTTCCTCGTCTGTGAATGGGTGCAAGGCGAGAACCTGCGCGAACTGGCGCGGCGCCTGGCTCCATTGCCGCCGGAGGCCGTCGCGCTGCTGGGCTGGGAGCTGGCCCGCGCGCTGGACGCGGCGCATGCGCGCGGCGTGGTGCACCGGGACGTCAAGCCGGAGAACGTGCTCGTGGCGCGTGGAGGGCCGCTGAAGCTCGCGGACTTCGGCATCGCCGCGCTGGCGGATCAGGCCCGGCTGACGAGCACTGGCGCCGTCATCGGCTCGCTGCCGTACATGGCGCCGGAGCGCATGGATACCGGGGCGTGGTCCCCGGCGTCGGACGTCTACGCGGTGGGCGTCGTGTTGTTCGAGCTGTGCACCGGCTCGACGCCCCATGCAGGGGAGGGCAGTGCCCGGCTGGCGGTCTCGGTGATGACCCGCGATGCGCCGCCGTTGGTGGAGGCCGCGCCGGGCACGCCCGCGCCCCTGTCGGCGCTGGTCGCGCGGTGTCTTGCCCGGGATGCGCGTGACAGGCCCGTGGAGGGTGGGGCGCTGGCGCAGGAGCTGGAGGCTGTGCTGCGGTCGTGGGTCGGGGCTCCCGCCGAAGCGTCGCGTGCCTTCTTCCAGGCTCCGGAGTCCTGCGTGGCCCGCTGGCGCGAGGACCGGTTCCAGCGGCTGTTGGGCGAAGGCCGTGCGCTGCTCGCCGCGGGGCAGGGCGCCCGGGCTGCCCGGTGTCTCAATGCCGCGTTGGCGCTCCGGCCCGGGGCCCCCGAGGTGCTGGCGCTCCTGCGCTCGCGGCCCATGAGGAAGGGGCTCGCCCGGAGCGCGTGGGAGGCGCTCCCGCGCTCGTGGGCGGAGCACAAGCGAGCGCTCCTGGCGGCCCTGGTGCTCGCGGCGGTGTCGGGCGGGTTGGGGCCGTGGGCATGGCGCGCGAGTGGCGCCAGGAGTCCGGCGGTGGCCACGGGGCAGGCGTCCGCGCCCGCGACGGATCCGGAGGCAACGGTGCAGACCGCCGTGCCAGTTGCTCCTGCTGCGGGCTCGCCTGCCACGTCGGAGGACCTTGCCGCGCTCGCGCCCGGTGACGACTCCACTGCGACAAATGCCGCCTCCGCCGCGCTCTCGCCCGGTGACGACTCCACTGCGACAACGGCCGCCTCGGCACCGCCCGGCGCTGGCCTGCCCGCCACAAGCGAGGCCTCCGCCGCGCCCGTGGCCGTCGCCCGCCTTGATTCAGCGCAAAGACCTTCGCGTCCCTTGCCTCAGGCGGCCTCCGGGACGCCGGTCCGGGGCGCGCGTCCGGAGGCTCCGGGCAGGTCTCCTCGGGCAGCGCCAGCGCCGCTGGCCCGCCCCGCCCAGGACTCTCCGCAACGGCCCGTGTCCCCGGAGCCCCCCGGCGACGAGCTGCCCGTCCGTGTCCCGGATGCCCGGGACTTCGCGACGCTCACGGTGGCGACACGCCCCTGGGCCGAGGTGTTCGTGGACGGCCAGAGCCGGGGCTACACCCCTCGGCTGCGCGAGCTGCGGCTGTCTCCCGGCACGCACCGGCTCCGCTTCGCCAACCCCCTGTGCGAGCCCGTCGAGGAAGTGCTCGAAGTGGCTGCCGGCGCAACCGTCTCGCGTGAAGTCTCCCTCCGGGTGCGCGACGCGGAGGTCACCCTCGTCGCGCCCGCGGCGTCCCGCGTCTTCGTCGACGGCGTGGAGGTGGGCGTGGCCCCGCTGCGCGACCCATTGAAGCTCTCGCACGGGGTACACCTCCTGTCCGTCCGCGACCCGGGAGGCCACGTGCTGAGGCAATCGCTCGACGCGGTGGCGGGGACCCACACCACGCTCGTGCTGGGGGCCGCTCCATGAAGACCGCCATCGTCGCCCTGCTGCTCGCGGCGTCCTCTCCGCTGGGCCCCGCTCGCGAGGCCTATCAGTCCGGCGACCTGCCCCGCGCCCGGACCGCGCTGGAGGCCCTGCTCCAGCCCCCTCGGCTCTCCCATCCCCAGGAGGAGGCGGAAGCCCACCTGCTGCTCGCGGCGACGCTCCACGCCCAGGAGGACCTGCCCCGCGCGGAGCACGAGGCCGTGGAGGGGCTCGCGCTCGACCCCGACGCGAAGCTGGACCCCCTGGTGTATCCGCCGGACTTCATCGCCTTCATCGAACGGGTGCGCGCGCGGCGCCATGACCGCATCGTCCAGCGCGCCGCCCGACTCCGCCCGCCCGTGCTCCTGCCCGGGCCCACGAACTCCATCACCGCTCCCGTCCTGGTCGAATCCCGCCCGGCCTCGCGAGGCTGGTACCTGGTGCCGTTCGGCGTGGGCCACCTCGTGCACGGCCAGCGCTCCAAGGGCACCGCGCTCGCGGTAGGGCAGGGCACGACGTTCGCCGTGTCCGCGGTCTCCCTGGGCGTGGCCCTGTCCCTGCGCGGCCCGGACGGCCGCTACTCGGCCCAGGACGCACCCACGGCCCGGGCCTTCAACGTCTCCTATCTCGTGGGGGCCTACGCCTTCGCGGCGCTCTACGCCTACGGCGTGCTGGACGGCCTGCTGTCCTCGCCCCCGCCACCCCAGGGAAACGGGCCTGGGTGAGCGCAGCGACGCCCTGACGCGGTGGCCCGTCGTGGTGTAGACGGGGCGGATGAGCGACGTGAACCTGGTGGAGATCGCCCGGCGGTTCGAGCGCAAGCAGGCCACCTCCGCGGTGGCGCTTTCGACGGCGTCCGCGCCGCTCGCGGACGGCTGGATGGCGTTCGGCGGCGTGGGGTCCTACATCAACAAGTCGTGCGGCTACGGCTTCGAGCGCGCTGTCACGGACGCGGAGCTGGACGCGCTGGTGGACTTCTTCGCGTCGCGTGGCGTGGAGCCCAAGGCGGAGCTGAGCCCCTTCGCGCCCCAGCCCCTGCTGAAGGGGCTGGCGGACCGGGGCTTCGTGCTGCGCGAGTTCGAGACGGTGCTGTACCGGCCGTTGCAGGTGGGGGAGGACCTGTCGCGGCTGGACCGGGGCGCTCCCGCCGGGCTGCGCGTCGAGCGGGTGGATCCGTCCGACGACGCGGCGGTGCACCGGTTCGTGGAGGTCGCCGGCAGCGGCTTCGTCCCGGAGGGCGAGTCGATGCCGGCGATCTTCCTGGAGATGGGATTGAAGGCGGCGCGCAACCCCGCCTCGGACTCGTACGTGGCGTGGCTCGACGGCGTGGCGGTGGGGGCCGGCAGCTGCGAGGTGAGCGACGGGCTCACCTCGCTGTTCGGCACGTCGGTGCTGCCCGCGTACCGGCGGCTCGGCGTGCAGCAGGCGCTCATCGCCGCGCGGCTGGCGCGAGGGCTGGAGAAGGGCAGTGACCTGGCGGCCATCATGTCCTCGCCCGGCATCCCCACGGAGCGCAACGCCATGCGCCTGGGCTTCCTCATGGCCTACTCCCGCGCCGTGCTGGTGAAGCCCGGCGCGGGGCTGGAGCCGTCTCCCTGAGCGTCAGGGGCTACGGCTGCGGCACGGTGTACGCCAGGGGCAGCAGGGCGCCGTTCTTGTTGAAGGGGTTGTAGCTGCCCTGCGGGCCCACCCAGCCGCAGCCTCCGTAGCCGCGCATCTCCACCACCTGGTTGTTGTCGTGGAAGGCCCACCACGAGGACTCGCTGGAGGGGCCGGCCCGGACGATGTTGCCGGTGGGCACGGAGAACGGCGTGCCTCGCAGGTCCACGTTGGCCAGGCCCGTGCGGCTGCACCCCATGGCGGCCGCGTAGGTCATGGCCGTCACAAGCTCCCTGTTGACGTGCTTGAGGGAGCCGCTGGACGTCGAGAAGGAGTGGTCCCCGGTGTCCACGGCGAGGGTGACGGGGTTCAGCCTGACGCGCGTGAACCGGGTCCGCACGTCGGTGCCCGGCGAGTTCCCTCCCGACGTGTACTGCGAGTAGTTGGCGCCCTCCTCCGTGTGCACCAGGGAGAGGTACTCCCTGGGCGTGCCGGCCATGTCCTGGCACCAGGCCGTCCAGCGCTTCAGCGGGTCCTTGTTCACGAACAGCGCGTACTCGCCGTCCGGCGCACCGGGGTGGGCCGCCTGGACGTCCTGGCACGTCGCGGGGAAGTTCTCACCGCGGTAGTGGAGCTGGAGCAGGCCGCCATGCTGGTTGAAGGGGTTGTAGCTGCCCTGCGGGCCCACCCAGCCGCAGATGCCGTCACCGGACAGCGTGACGACCTGGCCGTGCTCGCTGGAGACGGCGGCGCCGGTCCCGTTCGCGCCGCCCACGCTGAACGCCTGCGCCTCCACCGTGAAGGGGGTGCCCCGGAGGTCGACGTTGCCCTGGCCCTGTCCGCCGCCGCACGTCATGGCCACGCCGTAGGGCATCGCGGTGACGGTGTCCGGCGAGTGCGTCAGCGCGCCGGTGGAGGAGGCGAAGGTCTGGTCCGCCGTGTCCACGCGCAGGGTCACGGGGTCGATGCGCAGCCGGGTGAAGTGGGTGAGCACGTCGGTGCCGGGGGAGAAGCCGCCGGCGGTGTACCGCGAGAAGTTGGAGTCGGCGTCCGTGCGCGTGAGCGTGAGGTACTCGGCGGGCGTGCCGGCCATGCCGTGGCAGTACACGGTCCAGGACGCGCTGGGGTCACCCGCCACATACAGCTTGTAGTCGCCGTCCGGCGCTCCGGGCTGGGCGGTGCGGATGTCCAGGCAGCGGGTGGGCCGCTCGGTGAGGGACTGGGGGCGCTCCGCCAGGGTGCCGGGGCTGGCGCTGTCGCTGGCGCCACAGCCGGCGGCGGCGAGCGCCAGGAGGCTCCAGGTCAGGGTCCGCGCGCGGCGGGGGAGGTGGGGGATGACGGAAGGCTTCTGGAAGTTCATGGGGCTGGGCTCCTGTGAGAGGTTGCGAAGCCTCCCCATCGCAAGGTCGGGGCCACGCGGGCCGCCAGGGCCTCGCCGTCGGGATTCCGGGGCGTTACGGGTGAGCGCGGCCCGCTGGATGACGTGGCCGCGCCGCGAACGTGCCAGTCCTGGCACGCGCGCTGGCTCCTCCGAGGAGGCGGCCTGTCATGCTCCCCTCAGGGCCCTCCACGGACATCGCGGCGGGCGCACCCCGGCGCCGCGTGGGCGGCACGGCGCCGGTGCGGGTCTCCGGCCTACCGGGACGTGTCCCGCGCCGCGCCCTGGAGCGCCTCCGTCAAACGCTCCGCGAGCCGCTGGATGTGGGGCGCGCGCAGCAGCGAGTAGTGCGTGCCGGGGAGCACCTCGCGCGTCAGCTCGCCGTGGACGTGCGCGCCCCAGCCGTCGTCCCCGTGCTTCGGGTTGGCGCCCGCCTGGAGCAGGAGGACGCGGCCGGTGAACGTTCCGGGGTGGTGGTGCTTCAGGGCGCGCAGGTTGCGGGTGAAGACGTGCAGGAGCGTGCGCCCCGCCTCCGTGGCTGCTTCCGGCGTCGCGAGCTGTCCCTGGTCGAGCTCGAACAGCGCGGCCACCTGGGCTGCGTCGTCCACGTCGAGCGGCACGCGGTCGTCCGTCGCCGGGCTGGAATCAATGAGGGCCACGAGCTCCACGGTTTCGCCCCGGGCCTGGAGTTGACGGGCCATCTCGAAGGCCACCACGCCTCCCATGGACCAGCCGCCCAGCCGGTAGGGGCCGTGGGGCTGCACGGTGCGCACGGCGTTCACGTAGAGCGCCGCCATCGCCTCCACCGTGTCGAGCGGCGGACGGCTTCCATCGAGCCCCTGGGACTGGAGCCCGTAGAAGGGCTGCTCCCGGCCCAGCTGCTTCGCCAAGGCCGCGTACGCGAGCACGTTGCCGCCCACGGGGTGGACGCAGAAGAAAGGCCGCTGCGAGCCCTCGCGCTGGATGGGCACGATCGGGGAGAAGACTTCGGGCGCCTGGCGCAGCAGCCGGGCCAGCGTCTCCACCGTGGGCGCCTGGAAGAGGGCGGCCAGGGGCAGCTCGCGGTGGAAGTGTTCCCGGATGCGCGCCATCAGCTTCACGGCGAGCAAGGAGTGACCGCCCAGGTCGAAGAACGGACGCGTCACGCCGATGGGCCGGACTCCCAGCAGCTCCTCCCAGAGCGCCACCAGCTCCCGCTCCATGTCGTCGCGTGGGGCGACCTCCGTGGTTTCGGAGGGACGGGACGCCGGTGCTTCTGGGACGTGCATCCGGAGAAGCTCCTCGTCCGTCAGCAGCGTCCGTGGATCCAGGGGCGCGTCGGGCTCGGCGAGGACTGTCTCCAGCAGCGTGCTCCAGCGCTCCATCATCCGCTGGACCGTGGCGGTATCGAAGAGGTCCGTGCTGTACGTGAGCGCACCCTGGAAGCCGTCTGGCTGCCGGATGAGGGCCAGGTCCAGATCGAACTTCGCCGCCGAGGAGGGGACCTCCTCCGCCTTCAGCGTCAGGCCCGGGAGGGTGGCCTCCGGCTCCGGCGTGTTTTGCAGTGCGAAGAGGGCCTGGAAGAGTGGCGTACGGCCCAGGTCGCGCTCGGGCTGGAGCGCGTCCACCAGCCGCTCGAACGGGAGGTCCTGGTGTTCGTACGCGCCGAGCGTGGTCGCGCGCACCTGTGCGAGGACCTTCCGGAACGATGTGTCCGCGGTGAAGCGGGCTCGGAGGACCAGCGTGTTGACGAAGAAGCCGATGAGGCCTTCGGTCTCCGCGTGACGGCGGTTCGCGATGGGCGTGCCCACCAGCACGTCGTCCTGGCCGGAGTACCGCGACAGCAGCAACTGGAACGCGGCCATGAGCACCATGAAGGGCGTGGCGCCTTCCCGCTTCGCCAGCGCTTCCACCGCGTCACTCAAGGGCGGTGTCAGCTGAACGGGCCACCGTGCTCCCCGTGCGGAGCGGCGGGCCGGACGCGGCCGGTCCGTGGGCAGCAACAGCGCATGCGGCGCCCCTTCGAGCCGCCGCTTCCACCAGTCGAGCTGTCCCGCGAGCACCTGACCTTCCAGCCATGAGGCCTGCCACCGGGAGAAGTCCGCGTACTGCACGGGCAGCTCCGGCAGCGGCGACGGCTGGCCCTGGCGGAAGGCTTCGTAGAGCGCCACCAGCTCGCGCACGAGCACCCCGAAGGACCAGCCATCGGAAACGGTGTGGTGCGTGCACAGCAGGAGCACGTGCTCCCTCGTGTCCAACCGCAGCAGGGTGAAGCGAGCGAGGGGCCCCGTGCCCAGGTCGAAGGGACGCAGCGCATCGGCGTCCATGCGGCGCCGGACTTCAGCCTCACGCGCATCCGTGGGAAGGGCCTCCAGGTCCTCCGTGCGCAGCATTCCCGAGGGCGCGGGATGGATGCGCTGACGCGGTGTTTCATCGTGGGTCTCGAACGTCGTGCGCAGGGTTTCGTGCCGCTGCACCAGCGCGTCGAAGGCCCGCTGGAGGGCAGGGACGTCCAGAGCTCCGGACAGCCGCAGCGCGAAGGGCATGTTGTAGAGCGGGCTGCCCGGTTCCAGCTGGTCGATGAACCACAGCCGCTGCTGCGCGAAGGACAGGGGCGCGAGGTCGTCTCCCTGCGTCCTCGTCAGCGGCGGCAGCGCGGGCGTGGATGCGGCGTCCGTCAGCCGCTGGGCGAGCCCGGCCACGGTCGGCGTTTCGAAGAGGGCCCGGACGCGCAGCTCTACACCGAAGTGGACGCGCACGCGCGACACCACCTGCGTGGCCAGGAGCGAGTGCCCGCCCAGCTCAAAGAAGTTGTCGTGACGGCCCACGCCGGACACGCGGAGCAGCTCCTCCCAGATGGTCGCGAGGCGCTGTTCGGTGGGTGTCGCGGGAGGCTCGAAGACACGTGCGGGGCGCGATGACGCGTCCGGTACGGGCAGGGCCTTGCGGTCCACCTTGCCGTTCGGCGTCAGGGGCAGGACGGGCAGGGCGAGGACGGTGGCCGGGACCATGTAATCAGGCAGGTGCCTGCGCAGGTGCTCGTGCAGTGGCGTGGTGTCCGCTTCCGGCGTGACATAGGCGACGAGGCGCGCGTCGCCCGGAACGTCCTCGCGCACCAGGGCCACCGCGTCCCGGACGCCGGCATGGGCCCGCAGCGTGGACTCGATCTCACCCAGCTCGATCCGGTGGCTGCGCAGCTTCACCTGGAAGTCCAGGCGGCCCATGAACTCGAGCGTTCCGTCCTCGCGCCACCGGACCTTGTCGCCCGTGCGGTACAGGCGCGCTCCAGGCTCCGTGCCGAAGGGGTCCGGCATGAAGCGCTCGGCGGTCAGGTGCGGCCGGCCCAGGTAGCCGCGCGCGACGCCTTCACCGGCGAAGCACAGTTCTCCAGGCAGGCCGAACGGAACCAGCTCCAGACGCTCGTCGAGCACGTACGCGCGCAGGTTGTCCAGCGGCCGCCCGATGACGGGCAGCGCGTGGGACGTTCCCTGGATGTCCCAGACCGTGGCGTCCACGGTGCATTCGGTGGGGCCGTAGGCATTGAAGGCCCGTGTGCGCCGGGTCGTGGCGAGCCGCCGCCACATCACTTCGTCCAGCGCCTCGCCTCCCACCAACATCAGTGACGGCAGACGGGGGCGGTCCAGCATCCCCGCATCCAGCAGGAGCTTCAGTTGCGCGGGCGTGCAGTCCAGTACGTCCACCCGCGTCCGCTCCAGCCACTCGAGCATCCGCTCTGGCTCCAACCGGAGATCCTCCGGAACAGGGCACAGGCAGTGGCCGCCCAACAGCTGCAGCACCTGCTCGATGGAGGCATCGAAGAACAGCGGCGCGTTGATGCTGACGCGGAGCCCCGGGGGCCGCCCCGCGTAGGCGGTCCGTAGGAGCGCGTGATGCAGGTGCAGCACCGAGCGGTGCCGCACCATCACCCCCTTCGGCGTCCCGGTGGAGCCGGAGGTGAAGATGACGTAGGCGAGGTTCTCCGCTCCCGCCGCCGGCGGCAGGTTGTCCGAAAACCTGTCCGACAGTCGGACAGGTTCCGAGCCGTCCTCCGCCGCCG
Organism: Corallococcus sp. CA041A; assembly: GCF_003612075.1. Classification (NCBI taxonomy): domain Bacteria; kingdom Pseudomonadati; phylum Myxococcota; class Myxococcia; order Myxococcales; family Myxococcaceae; genus Corallococcus; species Corallococcus sp. CA041A. The sequence continues at coordinate 30,845 of NZ_RAWF01000052.1, read as the reverse complement.
GAGCGGCCTCCGAAAACCTGTCCGACAGTCGGACAGGTTCTGCGTCCATCCACACCAGGTGGGGCACCTCGGGGTGCCACGCTTCTTGCAATGCCCGCGTCGTCACCAGCACGGACGCGCCACAGTCTTTGAGGACGAACGACCTGCGCGCGGCGGGCGCGGCCGGGTCCAGCGGCACGAAGGCGCCCCCGGCCTTGTTCACCGCGAGCAGTGCGATGACGCTCTCCGCCGAGCGCTCCAGGCACAGGCCCACCGTCACCTCCGGGCCCACCCCCAGCGAACGCAGGTGCCAGGCGAGCTGGTTGGCCCGCGCGTTGAGCCGCTGGAAGGACAGCGTCGTGTCTCCGAACACCACGGCGTCCGCATCCGGAGTCCGCGCCACCTGGGCCTCGAAGTGGCCGTGCAGTGTGCCGTCACCATCGAAGTGCGACATGCCTCCGGCCAGGTCGCCCAGGAGCTGTCGCCGTTCCTCCTCCGAAACGAGGGACAGTCCGGACAGTGGTCCGTCCGGATTCGTGAGCACCGCCTCCAGCAGCACCCCCAGGTGGGTGATCAGCCGCGCCATGGTGGGACGCTCGAAGAGGTCCGTGGCGTATTCGAGCTTGCCCCGGAAGCCATCCTCGCGGCGGTCCAGGTCCAGGCTCAGGTCGAACTGGGATGTCGTGCGCTCCGCGAGGGCCGCGGGACGCACGGTGAGACCGGGCAGCGACAGCTCCGGCACCGGCGCGTTCTGGAGCGCGAACATCACCTGGAACAGCGGCATGCGCCCCAGGTCGCGCGTCGTTTGCAGCGACTCCACCAGCCGCTCGAAGGGGACGTCCTGGTGTTCGTAGGCGCCCAGCGTCGTGGCTCGCACCTGGGCCAGCAGCTCCCGGAACGTCGTCCGGGCGCCGAAGGTTCCACGCAGCACCAGCGTGTTGACGAAGAAGCCGATGAGGCCTTCGGTCTCCGCGTGACGACGGTTCGCGATGGGCGTGCCGACGAGCACGTCATCCTGGCCGGCGTAGCGGTGCAACACCGTCTGGAAGGCCGCGAGCAGCACCATGAAGGGCGTGGCGCCCTCCTGCTTCGCCAGGGCCTCCACGCGCTCGGACAGGGTGAGGGACAGGTGCACCGGTAGCGTGTCGCCGCGCTGGGTGGAGACGGCGGGACGGGGCTTGTCGGTGGGCAGCTCCAGGGTCCGGGGCGCTCCTTCGAGCTGCCGGGTCCACCATGCCAGCTGCGCCTCCAGTGCTTCTCCCTGGAGCCAGGCTCGCTGCCAGAGCGCGAAGTCCGCGTACTGCACGGGCAGCTCCGGGAGCGCGGGCGGCCGGCCCGCACGCAGGGCCGCGTAGAGGGCGGTGAGTTCGCGCACCATCACGCCCAGCGACCAGCCGTCGGAGACGATGTGGTGGAGGTGCAGCACCAGCACGTGCTCCTCGGGCGAGAGCCTGATCAGCAGGGCGCGGATGACGGGGCCTCGCTCCAGGTCGAACGGCCGCTGGGACTCCGCTGTCGCCAGACGCTCCGCTTCGCGCAGCCGGGCTTCGGTGTTGTCCAACGTGGTCAGGTCCACGCGCTCCAGTGGCACGGTGGCCTGCGCGTGGATGTGCTGCACGGGCTGGCCTGCTTCCGTGCGGAAGGTGGTGCGCAGGGATTCGTGCCGCGCCATCAACGCGTCCAGGCTTCCCTTCAGCGCGGCCTCGTCCAGCGCGCCGAGGAGCCGCAGGGCGACGGGCATGTTGTAGAGGGCGCTGCCCGGTTCGAGCTGGTCGATGAACCACAGCCGCTGCTGCGCGAAGGACAGTGGCAGCAGCGGGGGCCTTGGGGCCCGGGTGAGAGGCGGCACGTGCTCGTGGCGGCTCGTGGTGGCTCCCAGGTGCCGGGCGAGGGCGGCCACGGTGGGCGCGTTGAACAACTCACCCAGGGGCAGCTCCACGCCCAGCACCGCGCGGATGCGCGACACCACCTGCGTGGCCAGGAGCGAATGGCCTCCCAGGTCGAAGAAGTCGTCGTGGATGCCCACTGCGTCCAGGTGCAACACCTCCGCCCAGATGGCCGCGAGCTGTGCCTCCACGGCGTTGCGTGGGGCTTCGCGCGTCGACTCGGTGGGCCGGGGCGCTTCGGGCGCGGGCAGGGCCTTGCGGTCCACCTTGCCGTTGGGTGACAGCGGCAGGGACGGCAGCGCCACCCAGGCGGACGGCATCATGTAGTCGGGGAGTTGCCGCTGCGCGTGCGCCTTCACGCGGTCGGTGTCGGCGCTGTCCCCTCCGAGGACCACGTAGGCGACGAGCCGCTTCTCACCGGGCACGTCCTCGCGCGCGAGCACCACGGCCTCGCGTACGTCCGGAGCCTGTCGCAGCACGGCCTCCACTTCTCCGGGCTCGATGCGGAAGCCGCGCAGCTTGAGCTGGAAGTCGGTGCGCCCCAGGAACTCCAGGGTGCCGTCGTCGCGCCAGCGGGCCCGGTCGCCCGTGCGGTACAGGCGGGCGCCCGGCGTGGCGGAGTGGGGATGGGGGATGAACCGCTCGGCGGTGAGGTCCGGCCGCTGGAGGTAGCCCCAGGCGAGGCCGTCACCGCCGACGTACAGCTCGCCGGGAAGTCCCGGCGGCAGGGGCTGGAGGCGCTCGTCCAGCACCCACGCGGCGGAGTTCGCCAGCGGCCGGCCAATGGGCACCGAGCGCTCAACGGTGTCCCTCGCGCGCAGCGTGTGCGTGGTGGAGAAGGTGGTGTTCTCCGTGGGGCCGTACCCGTTGACGAGCACGGCGTCCGGCGCCATCCGCGACAGGTGTTCCCTCACGCGAGGCACGGGCAGCACGTCCCCGCCCGCCAGCACCTGCCGCACGCCCGCGAGTGAGACTCCTTCGTGAAGGACCATCTGCTCGAAGAGGGCGGCGGTGAGCCACAGTGTGGTGACGCCCTCCACCGCGAGCAGCGTGCCCAGCTCTGACAGTGAGAGCGCATTCGGCGGTGCGAGCACCAGCTTCGCGCCGTGCAGCAATGCTCCCCAGAGCTCCAGCGTGGAGGCGTCGAACGCGACTGGCGCGGCCTGGAGAAACACCTGCTCTGGACCGAAGGCGATGAAGCCATTGCCCCGGACGAGGCGCACGATGCCCCGGTGGGGCACGCAGACACCCTTGGGACGGCCTGTGCTGCCCGACGTGAACATCACGTAGGCCAGCGCCTCCGCGGGTACGTGCACCGCCAGGGGCGTGACCGGCTGCTTCGCGATCAGGTCCCATTCCTCGTCCAGCAGCACGAGGAGCCCGGTCACCGCCGGCAGTTCATCCGCCAGCGCCTCCTGCGTGACGAGCACGCTGACGCCCGCCTCCTGGAGCACCCAGGTCGTGCGGTCCGCCGGGGCCTTCGACTCCACGGGCACATAGGCCGCGCCCGCCTTGAGGATCCCGAGCATGCCGGTGACGAGTTCCGGCGAACGCTCCACGCACAGCCCCACGCGGTCTCCGGGCCGCACGCCCAACCGGCGCAGGTGGTGCGCGAGCTGGTTCGAGCGGCGATCCAATTCTCCGTACGTGAGCTCACGCGCCGCGATCCGCGTCGTGTCCACCAAAGAGAAGGCCCCTGGACTCGCGGGCATCCTCACGGCGACGGCGTCTGGCGCGCGCGCGGCCTGCTCCGCGAACAGCTCGGGCACGGAGGCGTCACGTGGATACTCCGTCGCGGTGTCGCTCCAGGCGACGAGTACCTGGTGCCGCTCCTCGGACGTCAGCAGCGGCAAGCGTGTGAGCAGCGTCCCCGGCGAAGCCACCGCGGCTTCGAGCAGCACGCTCAGGTGCCTGGCCATTCCAGCCACCGTGCCGGGGGTGAACAGGGCGGTGTTGAAGTTGAGGCCTCCCGTGAAGCCCTCGGGAGCGCGGTGCAGCAGCAGCTCCAGGTCGAAGCGGATGGCGCCCGGGTCGGCGTTCATCGGCTGGAACGACAGGCCGGGCAGGGCCAGCGGCGGCAGCGGCGCGTTCTGCAGCGTGAAGGTGACCTGGAAGAACGGCGTGCGGGATGCGTCGCGCGCGGGGTGCAGTGCCTCGACGAGCTTCTCGAACGGGAGGTCCTGGTGCTCGTAGGCGCCCAGGGTGGTGTCCCGCACGCGCGTCAGCAGCGAGACGAAGGTGTCGTCCTCGCGCAGCCGGGTGCGAAGGACGACGGTGTTGGCGAAGTAGCCGATGAGCGCCTCGGATTCGGCGTGGCGGCGGCCTGCGATGGGCGAGCCCACCAGCACGTCGTCCTGTCCGGCGTAGCGGCCGAGCAGCACCTGGAACGCGGCGAGCAGCACCATGTAGGGCGTGGCGCCCTCGCGCTTCGCCAGGGTCTCCAGGGCTTCGCTGGAAGCACTCGGGAGGGTGAAGGGCATCAGCGCGCCCTGGAAGGTCTGCCGGGCCGGACGCGGATGGTCCGTGGGCAGCTCCAGGTGCGACGGCGCGCCTTCCAGCTGCCGCCGCCAGTAGCCGAGCTGCGCGTCCAGCACCGCGCCCTGCAACCAGCCTCGCTGCCACAGCGCGTGGTCGGCGTACTGCACCGGCAGCTCGGGCAGCGGGGCGGGGAGTTTGCGGGAGAGCGCGGCGTAGAGCGTGCCCATCTCGCGTACCAGGACGCCGGTGGACCAGCCGTCGGAGATGATGTGGTGCAGGTTCAGCACCAGCACGTGCTCCGTGGGCGACAGCTTCAGCAACAGGGCCCGTAGGAGAGGACCCTGCTCCAGGTCGAACGGGGTGCGTGCCTCCTCGAGGGCGAGCCTCGTCGCTTCGGCGCGGCGCTGCTCCAGGTCCGGGGTGCCGGTGAGGTCCACCTGCCGCAAGGGCAGCGGACCGGGAGCGTGGATGACCTGCTCCGGGGCTCCTTCGTACTCGCGGAACGTGGTGCGCAGGACTTCATGCCGGCGCACCAGTCGGTCGAAGCTCCGCTGGAGCGCGCCGAGGTCCAGCGTGCCTTCCAGCAGGAGCGAGAACGGCATGTTGTAGGCCGTGTCCGCGGTGCCCAGTTGATGGATGAACCACAGCCGCTGCTGCGCGAACGACAGCGGCAGCACGGCGGGCCGCACGCCACGGGTCAACGGCGTGAGGCCGGTGGGCTCGGTCTTCTCCGGCTCCGCCAGCGCGGGCGCAACGGCTCCGGACGAAGTGATGCGCCGGGCGAGCGCCTCAACGGTGGGGGCTTCGAACAGCGTGCGCAGCGGCACCTCGTGACCCAGGCGAGTCCTCACGCGCGCGGCCACCTGGGTCGCGAGCAGCGAGTGTCCACCCAGTTCGAAGAAGCTGTCCCGCACGCCGACCCGCGCGATGCCGAGCACCTGCGCGAAGATCTCAGCCAGGGCCCGCTCGGTGTCGTCGCGTGGGGCGATGGGCTCCGCTCGTCCGGCGGTGGGCGCGTCCGGCGCGGGGAGGGCCTTGCGGTCCACCTTGCCGCTGGAGGTGAGCGGTAGGGCGTCCAGGCGGACGATGGCGGAGGGCACCATGTACTCGGGCAACCGCGAGTGCAGGAACGCGCGCAGTCCGGCCGTGTCGAGCGTCCCGCCGTCGATGCTGACGTAGGCGACGAGGCGCGGTCCCCCTGTGTCCGCCAGGCGCACGACGGCCACGGTGTCGCGCACGCCGGGCCAGGACTGGAGCGCGGCTTCGATGTCGCCCGGTTCAATGCGGAAGCCTCGCAGCTTCACCTGGAAGTCCGCACGGCCCAGGTACTCCAGCGTGCCGTCGGTGCGCCACCGGGCGATGTCGCCCGTGCGGTACATGCGCGCGCCGGGCGTGTCGCTGAAGGCATCGGGGATGAAGCGCTCGGCGGTGAGGGTAGGGCGGCGCCAGTAGCCTCGGCCCACCTGCACGCCGCCGATGAACAGCTCACCCGGGATGCCGACGGGCACCGGTTGGCCATGGCGATCCAGGACGTGCATGCGCGTGTTGGCCACGGGGCGGCCGATGGGCACGACTCGCAGGGATTCGTCGCGCGGGCACTCCCAGGACGTCACGTCCACGGCGGCTTCGGTGGGGCCGTAGAGGTTGTGCAGCGTGGTGTGCGGCAGGCGCGCCTGGGCCCGGAGCACCAGGTCCGCGGGCAGGGCTTCGCCACTGCACATCAGCTGGCGCAGGCGCGACAGGGACTCCAGGCCGGGCTCTTCCACGAAGGCTCGCAGCATGGAGGGCACGAAGTGCGTGGTGGTCACGCCCTCTCGGGCCATCAGCGCCGCCAGGTAGTCCGGCTCTTGATGTCCGCCGGGCCTCGCGAGCACCAGCCGCGCGCCCGTCATCAAGGGCCAGAAGAACTCCCAGACGGACACGTCGAAGCTGAACGGCGTCTTCTGCAGCACCGTGTCCGACGGCGTCAGGCCGTAGCGCCCCTGCATCCAGCGCAGGCGGTTGACGACGCCCGCGTGCGCGTTCATCGCGCCCTTGGGACGGCCCGTGCTGCCAGACGTGAAGATGACGTACGCCAGGGAGTCATCCCCAGCCAACGGCACGGGGCGGGCCGTGGACTCACGCGCGATGGCCTCCCACGGGGTGTCGAGCTCGATGACGTGCGCGGCATGCGGAGTCAGTGCGGCGCGGAAGCGCTCTTGCACAAGAAGCACGGGCGCTGCGGTGTCCTCTAACATCCCGGCGAGTCGTTCCGCGGGCGTGGCCGGATCCAGCGGCACGTAGGCGGCTCCGGCCTTCAGGACGCCCAGGAGGGCGACGACCATCTCCAGCGAGCGCTCCATGCAGACGCCCACCAGGGTCTCCGGACCCGCGCCGCGCGCACGCAGATGGTGCGCGAGCTGGTTGGCCCGCGCTTCGAGCTGCGCGTACGTGAGGCGTTGGTCCTCGAACTGGAGCGCGATGGCCTCGGGAGTGCGTTCAGCCTGGGACTCGAAGAGGTGGTGGAGCGTGGCGCCCGCAGGGAAATCCACGTGCGTGTCGTTCCAGCCGCGCAGGACCTGTTCGCGCGCGGCCGGCGTGAGCAGCGACAAGGTGGAGACTGGTGCGTCCGGCGCGGCGACGACGGCCTTTGCCAGCACGGTCAGATGCGCCGCCATGCGCTCCAGGGTCGCGGCGTCGAAGAGGGCGGTGGAGTACTCCAGGCGGCAGCGCAGGCCGTCGCGCTGTTCCCAGACCTCCAGCGACAGGTCGAACTTGGACGTCGTCACTGGCACGTCCACTCCGCCAATCTGGAGCCCCGCACCTCCGGTCGTCTGGGCCGCCGGAACGTTGATGACGTTGAGGACGGTCTGGAACACCGGCGTGCGGCTCAGGTCGCGAGGCACCTGGAGCACGTCCACCAACTGCTCGAAGGGCATGTCCTGGCGCGCGTAGCCGCCCAGTGCCTGCTGCTTCACACGCGTGATGAGCTCGCGGAACCCTGGTGCCCCGTCGAGCCTCGCGCGGAAGGCGAGCGTGTTGACGAAGCAGCCCAGCAGGCCTTCCACCTCGGGGCGCGAGCGTCCTGCGATGGGCGTGCCCACCGCGAAATCGTCCTGTCCGGAGGTGCGGGAGAGCAGCACCTGGAACAACGCCATCAGGACCATGAAGGACGTGGCGCCTTCACGGCGGCCCAGCGCCAGGAGCGGCTCGGACAGCTCGCGAGGCATGTGGAAGGCGTGGGCGGCGCCCGCGTAGGACTGCGCGGCGGGACGGGGACGGTCGGTGGGCAGCTCCAGCGGCGGCGTGCCCTGGAGCAGCTCCTTCCACCAGCGTGCCTGTTCCTCCAGCACCAACCCGGTCAGCCACGCGCGCTGCCACACGGCGTAGTCGGCGTACTGCACCGGCAGGGGCGGCAGGACGGAGGGAACACCCGCGCTGGCGCAGGCGTACAGCACCGGCAGCTCACGGCTGAGGACCAGGGCGCACCAGGCGTCAGAAACGACGTGGTGCAGGAGCAGGTGCAGGACGTGCGTGTCCGGAGCCAGCCGCAGCAGCAGTGCGCGGGCCACGGGGCCCGTGTCCAAACGGAAGGGCGTCGCGGTGTACGCCTGGCAGCGGCGAAGCATGGCGGCCTCTCGCGCATCGGCCGTGTCGCCGGGAACATCCTCCGTCTCCAGGGGCAGGGTGCCGGTCGCATGGACGACCTGCACGGCCCCGGTGTCGCTCAATGCGTAGGCGGTGCGCAGGACCTCATGGCGTTCCACGAGCGAGTGGAGCGCCGCTTGGAGCGCGGTGACATCCAGCGCCCCCGTGAGCCGGAAGATGATCGCGTTGTTGTAGGCGGTGCTCTCCGGCTCCAGCTCCTGGAGGTACCAGAGGCGCTGCTGCGCGAACGACAGGGGCAACGGCTGGCCACGAGGCGCACGCGGGATCGTCTGGAGGGCACCGGAGGCGCTGGGCGTCTCCGCGTGCACTGTCGCGGCCGAAGCGCTCGGGGTGGCTGGAGACGTGGGGCGCGGCGCGGGCAGCTTGAAGGCAGGGAGGTTCACGGCCTCGACACGACCATCCGCGCGCAGGCGCACAGGACGGCCGGTGCGGTAGAGGCTCGCGGATCCACTTCGCGGATGTGGCACCAACCGGCCCGGCGCCTCACCTGTCGCCCTCCAAAGGGCGGCAGGCAGGCCCGCTCCCGACAGGGCCAGCTCTCCGACGACGCCCGCGGGCACGGGCGCCCCGGCCGCGTCCAGCACCCAGACGTCCAGACCCGGAGGCAGCTTCTCCTCCGGCGCACGCGGCAGCAGGCCTCCATCCCGGGCCTCCCCCGCGAGCAGCACGTCGCCGCCCGCAGTGCGCTGGAGCGCGGACGCCAGCTCCGCGGATGCGTTCTCCAGGACCCAGGCCCCCACCGGTGCCAGGGCCTCGCGCGCTCCCGTCAGGTCCGTCAACGCTCGGGCCAGCCGTGCCGTGGTGTTCACCAGCACCGCGCCCGACTGCTTCGCCAGCGACAGCAACTCCTCCGCATCCGTCTCCTGCTCGCCACGCACGCGCCGCGAGTGTGATGCCGCATCGGCGGCCACGGCCTCGCGTGCCGTGGCCAGGCGCTTGAGTCCTTCCAGGACGACAGGTGTCTCCAGGCCGAAGTCGATGAGGCACGTCACCTCGTCCACATCCGAGGCCCGCACCTCGCGCAGCCGCTGGATGCCGCTCTCTACCGTGCCGATGAGGCCGGTGCCCTTCGCGTGGTGCTCGAAGGTGTGCTCCAGCAGTGCGTCGATGTCCTCGCGGGACACCTTGGCGATCTCCCCCTGATACCCCTGCGCGGCGAGCAACGACGTGGTGATGTCCGCCGAGCTCCGGAAGTACGCCAGCAGCGGCTTGCGCACCTGCCGGAGGACTTCCGCCTCGTCGTCACCCAGGTACGTGTGCAGCATGCAGGTGATGTGGCCCCGGCCCGGGTGGCCATTGCGGCGCCACGCTTCGCGGTAGAGGGCCACCTTCGGCTTCAGCTCCTCCAGCGAGTGGGCGAAGAGGCCCGTGAGCACACCCGCGCCCAGCTCGCCCGCGAGCCGGAACGTCTCCGGGTTCGCGGTGGCGGTGAGCCACACGGGCAGCTCTCGCTGCACCGGTTTCGGGCGCAGGCCCACCTCCACGGTGACGCCGTTGCCTCCTGGGCGCCGCAGCCGGTCTCCTCGCCACAGGCCTCGCAGCGTCTCCAGGTGGCGCAGCAGGATGTTGCGCCGGTCGGCGTAGTTCCCGGGCGCGAAGATGAAGTCCTGCACGTGCCAGCCCGTGGCCACCGATACGTCGACGCGGCCCTGCGACAGGTTGTCCACCACGGCCCACTGCTCCGCGATGAGCAGCGGATCATGCAGTGGCAGCACCACGCTGCCGGAGCGCAGGCGCAGGTGCTTCGTGACGGACGCGAGCGCGGCGGAGACCACCGCGGGCTGCGGGTAGATGCCGCCGAAGGAGTGGAAGTGCCTCTCGGGCGTCCAGATGGCGGAGAAGCCGTGCGCGTCCGCGAACTTCGCGCCCTCCATCAGCAGTTCGTACTTGGGCCCGGTGAGCGAGTCCTCGTCATTGGCGAAGTACGACAGGCTGAGCTGAAGCGGACGCGATGCCGCCTCGCCCGATGCGCCTCGCCGCGATGTGGTGGCCTCGGAGGGGAACAGCACGCGCAGGCCGCGCGATAGGGCCCAGAGGGCTTCCAGCTCGGGCTTCTCGGGAGCAGGTTCGGAGGCGGCGAGCCAGGTGGTGCCCGGCGCCGGATGCAGCCGTGCATCCAGGCCCGCGAAGAAGCCCGTGAGCGACGTGTGACTCAACGCCCACGCGGGCTGGCCCGCGCCCATGGGCAGGAGCCACGCCAGGGACTCCGGCGAGGGAAGCGGCAGCGCCTCCGTCACCGTCAACGGCGACGCGTCTCCCAGCACCTCTTCGACGTGCAGGACGCGTGAGGACTCCAGGCGTGTTGACGTGAAGAGCCCGCGCCAGGTGATGAGCCGGGGCACGACACTGCCTTCCACGGCGTAGACGGCCAGCGAGTCCAGGTCCGTGGGCCCGAGCGCCACCGGCGCGCCACCTGCTTCCAGGACACCCCACAGCGCGGCCAGCTTCTCCGGCGACGCACGGAGGCAGAGCGCCACGGGTTCTCCCGGCTGGAGTCCCTGCTCGCGCAGCTTCGATGCGAGCCTTCTCGCGCGGGAAGCGAGCTCCCTCCAGGTCCAGGTCCGCCCGGCCTGCTCCACGGCGACTGCGTCTGGCTGCCGCAGCGCATGTTCGCGCAGCCGTGCGGGCAGGACCGGGGCCTGCGGGACGGGCGGGGGAACGGGCCATGCGCTTCGTTCGGCATCGGTGGCCAGCGGCAGGCGGGAAAGGGGCTCCTCGGGCCGGGCCAGTGCGGCTCCGAGCAACACCTGGAGGTGCTCCAGCATCCGCCGTGCGGTGGAGGCGTCGAACAACTCCGTCGCGTACTCCAGGGCGCCGTGAATGCGGCCGGGTTCCTCGGTGAGGATGAGCGTCAGGTCCGACAGCGTGGCGCCCCATTGCACGGGCGTGCCCGGCACTTCGATGAAGGTGCCTCGTGCCCCGACGGCCGCCAGCGCGTCGCCGCCCATTTCCAGATTGGAGTGGTAGACGAACACCGTGTCCGTCATGCGCTCCCGGCCGATGTCGCGCCCGGGGACGAGCTGTTCGACGAGCATCTCGAAGGGCACGTCCGGCCGCGACTGCACGTCGGTGACCTCGCGTCGCACGCGGTGCAGGAGTTCGCGGAAGCTCGGGTCATCCCCCACGTGGGTGCGGAACGCGGCCGAGTGCGCCACGTAGCCGATGAGCGGCAGCAGCTCCGGCCTCGTGCGGTTGCCGATGGGCGTGCCGACGATGAGGTCCGCCTGCCCGGTGTAGCGGTGCAGGAGCGCGTTCCAGGCGGCGAGCACCGTCATGTACGACGTGAAGCCCTCGCTGCGTCCGAAGGCGACGAGCGCCTCGGCGAGCTCTGGCGGGAAGTCCAGCACCATGCGCTCGGAGGTGAGCGGGCAGCTCGCGGGCCGGGGCCGGTCCGTGGGGATGCCGAGCTGCTTCGGCATGCCTGCCAGGCGCTGACGCCACCACTGCTCCTGTTCGGGGAAGCGCTCCTCCGCGAGTGACTGCCGCTGCCACGCGCCGAAGTCCGCGTACTGCACGGGCAGGGGCGCCAGCGGGGACGGCCGGCCCTGGAGGAAGGCGGCATAGAGCTGGCCCACTTCCTGGAGGAAGAGGGACGTGGAGAGCGTGTCGCAGACGATGTGATGGATGGCGCAGACCAGCAGGTGCAGGTCCGCGCGCAGGCGCACGAGCGTGGTGCGCAGCACGGGGCCTCGCACCAGATCAAAGGGGCGCGCGGCGTCCTCGCGGGCGATGCGGAGCGCGGCCTCCTCGCGTTCTCCGGGCGTGCCTTCCACCTGCACGATGGGCAGCGGGATTCGCACGTGGGGATGGAAGCGCTGAACGGGCCGGCCATCCACGGCGTCGTAGGTGGTGCGCAGGGCTTCGTGGCGCTGGACGACCTCCAGGATGGCCCGCTCCAGGATGGCTGCGTTGGCGGGGCCTTCCAGGCGCAGGACGAAGGGAATCGTGTACGCGGACAGGCCGGGGAGGTGCTGCTCCAGGCGCCAGACGCGCTCCTGCACGTAGGAAAGGGGCAGTGGCTCCATCCGGGAACGGGGCACTAGCGGCAGTTCGCGCGTGGGCTCCCGGGCGGGGGCCTGTTGGAGCAGTGGTTCGATGCGGGATGCGAGCCCCGCGACGGTGGGTGCTTCGAAGAGGGCCGCCAGCGGTACCTGGACGTGGAAGGTGTCGCGGAGCTGATTGAGCAGCTGTGCGGCCATCAGCGAGTTGCCGCCCAGCTCCAGGAAGTTGTCGTCGCGTCCGACGAAGTCGATGCCCAGGCGCTGACGCCACAGCGTGGCGATGCGGACCTCCACGTCACCGCGAGGCGCGTCCTCACGGCCTCCTGGAACCGGGAGGGCAGGGTGCTCCTCGGGCGGAGGTGCCACTGCTGCGCTCTTGCTGGTGGGCACAGCAGAGGACGGACCTGGCATGTCGATGCGAGCGCGCGAAGCCGGAGACGACGCGAGCGTGTCGGTGAAGGAAGTCACCTGTGCCTGCGCTGGTGCGCCCATCGCGGGCTTGTCGGTCAGGCCTGCCGTCGCGTGATCACGGAAGACCGGAGCGGAGACCTGAGGGAGGTCGCTGGCCGGGTCCATGCGAGGCGCGGACACGGTCACCATGGGCGCAGGCGCAACGTTCTGTCCCGCGGCTCCCATCTCGCTGGCCGCACCGTCCTGGCCGCGAGGCTCCACCCAGCAGCGCTTGCGCAGGAACCTGTACGTCGGCAGGTGCACGCGGCGGCGCTGCTCGTGGGCGTAGAACGCGGTCCAGTCCACCTCCAGCCCCTGCACCCACAGCTCGCCCACGCACTGGAGCAACCCCGACTGCTCCGTCGTCGCACCACCCCGGCGCAGCGACGCGAGCGCCTTCACGCGCTCCCGGTCCTCGCCCAGGCATGCGCGGATCAGCGGGGTGAGGTCCTGGCCGGGCCCCACCTCCAGCAGCACGCTGCACCCTTCCTCCAGCAGGGTCCCCACCGCGTCGGTGAAGCGCACGGGCTGCCGCATCTGCGTGGCCCAGTACTCCGGCGCGGACAGCTCGCCCGGACGCGATAGCGCCCCCGTGAGACTGGAGACGTACCGCACGGAAGGCTCGTTCCGCTGGAGCGCACCCACCGCGCGCGCCAGCTCCGCCATCAACGGCTCCACGTCCGCCGAGTGGAAGGCATGCCCCGACGGCATGCGCACCGCGCCCGCCTTGCGCTGCTGCAACACCGCCTGGAATCGCTCCACCTCGTCCACGGGCCCGGAGACCACACACCGGTCCGGCGCGTTGATCGCCGCGAGCGTCAACCGTCCGGACAGCAGCGGCTGGACCTCCGCCGCCGGCAGTGCCACGCCGAGCATCGCGCCCGGCGGCAACCGGTGCATCAGCTCCCCTCGGACCACGGCCAGCCGCAGTGCATCCGGCAGCGAGAGCACGCCCGCGACACACGCTGCGGCGTACTCCCCGAAGCTATGTCCCAGCACGGCATGAGGAACGATGCCCCACGCCTGCCACAGCCGAGCCAGCGCGACCTGCACCGTGAACAGGGCCGGCAGTGCGACCCGGGTGTCGGAGAGCATCGCGGACGCCTCCGCTTCCTGGCCCGGTCCCGGACGCAGCAGCGTTTCCACCCGCGAACGCAGCGGCGCATCCAGCAGCGCCAGGCACGCATCCACCTGCGCGCGGAACGCGGGCACGGATGCATCCAGCTCCCGGCCCATGCCCACCTGCTGCGAGCCCTGTCCGGAGAAGACGAACGCCACCCGCTTGCGGCGCGCGCCCTCCACGTCCTTCAAGCGCGTGGGCGTGGCCGTCTTGCGAAGCTGCTTCGCCAGGTCCGCCGCATCCCGCGCGACCACGGCTCTCCGGTACTCGAAGGCCCGGCGTCCCATTGCCTGCGTGTACGCGGCGTCAGCGAACGCCCCTTCATCCCCAGCGACCTCCACGGAGAACCGGGCCGACAACGCCTCCAGCGACTCAGGAGAGCGCGCCGACAACACTCGCAACGCCAGTTGCTTCGCCGCCGCCTCCAAGGCCTCCGGCGAACGCGCGGACAGGACCTGATCCGCCAGCTTCAACGACGCGGCCTCCAGCGCCTCCGGAGACCGGTCCGCCAGCACGTGCGACGCCAGCGCCAGCGCTCCTGCCTCCAGGGACTCCGGTGAACGCGCCGACAGCACGAACAGCTGGTGCGAGCGCGTCGTGGGCCCGCTCCGGACGACGGGCGCCTCCTCCAGCACGGCGTGCGCATTCGTTCCGCCCACGCCAAACGAGCTCACCGCCGCGCGCCGTGGCGCCATCCCCCGAGGCCAGGGCCGCAGGCGCGTGTTGACGAAGAACGGTCCCGCGTCGAAGTCGATCCTCGGGTTCGGAGACTCGAAGTGGAGGCTGGGGGGAATCTCCTCCTCGCGCAGCGACAGCGCGACCTTGATGAGCCCCGCGAGCCCCGCCACCGTGTCCAGGTGGCCCACGTTCGTCTTGAGCGACGCCAGCGGGATGGTGCCCCGGTGCTCGGGCCCCAGGCCGTAGGCGCGCTGGAGCGCCGCGACCTCGATGGGGTCGCCCAGCGGGGTCGCCGTCCCGTGCGCCTCCACGTAGCCGATGTCCGTCGCCGACACGCCCGAACGGCGCAGCGCCTGCGTGATGACGGTCGCCTGGCCCTGCACGCTGGGCGCCGTGAAGCCGGACTTGTCGCGCCCGTCGTTGTTGACGGCGGTGGCTCGGATGACGGCGTGGATGGGGTCGCCGTCGCGGACCGCGTCCTCCAGCCGCTTGAGCACCACGGCCGCCACGCCGCTGCCGGAGACGGTGCCCTTGCCCTTCGCATCGAAGGCGCGGCAGTGGCCGTCCGGGGAGTAGATCATCCCCTCCTGGTGCACGTAGCCGGTGCGCTGCGGCACCGACAGCCGCGTCGCGCCCGCGAGCGCCACGTCCGACAGGCCTGACAACAGGTTCTGACACGCGACGTGCACCGCCACGAGCCCCGTGGAGCACGCCGTGTACACGAGCATGCTCTCGCCAGTGAGCCCCAGCTTGTAGGACACCTTCGTCGGCAGGCTCTGGTAGGTCGCCGTGCCGTACAGCTCGAAGAACGCCGCCGAGTCCAACGGCAGGTGCCGCTGCACCTCGTTCGCGTAGCCGGATTCGTTCGCGCCCGCGAAGAGGGAGACGATGCCCGGGAATCGCGCGGGGTCGATGCCCGCGTCCTCCATCGCCGCCCACGCGCACTGGAGGAACATCCGCTGCTGCGGGTCGGTCCACTGCGCCTCGCGCAGGGACATGTCGAAGAACGCGGGATCGAACTGGTCGATGTCCGCGAGCACACCCTGCGCGGGCACGAACCCCGGATGCTGTGTCAGTGACACGCCCGGAGGCAGGCCGGGCATCGGCTCCAATTCCTCGGGAGTGAAACGGGAGATGGACTCCACGCCTTCACGCAGGTTGCGCCAGAACTCCTCCACCGACTCAGCGCCTGGGAAGCGCCCGGACATGCCGATGATGGCGATGGCGTTCGACGGCAACGTTGGCGTCGTCTCTGGCTCGGCTGCGGGCGCGGACTGGACAGGCATGGAGGGTTCAGCCGGTGTCGTGGGAGGAGTGGCCACTGGGGCGGGCACGGGACGCGCGGGCAGTCCTTCGCGCTCCAGTCGCCGGGCCAGTCCGTGGACCGTGGGGTGTTCGAACAGCCAGACCACGGGCACGTCGCGCTGGAGCGCCTCGTGCAACCGGCTGGCGACGCGGACCACGGTGAGCGACGTGCCACCCAGGTCCTCGAAGAAGTGGTCGTGGACGCCAACGCTCCGGGCGCCCAGCTCCCGCGCCCAGATGGTGGCGAGCTGTTCCTCCAGCGGATCCGCGGGCTCAACGAAGCGCCCCTTGCGAGCACTCGCCGCGACGTCCGGCGCGGGCAGGGCCTGGCGGTCCAGCTTTCCGGTGGCGGTGAGGGGCAGCACGGGCAGGGGGACGAACGCGGCCGGGACCATGTACTCGGGCAGCCGCTGCCGCAGGTGTTCGCGCAGGGCCTGCACGTCCAGCGCGCTGGCCACCACGTAGGCCACGAGCCGCTTGTCGCCGGGGACGTCCTCGCGCACGAGCACGGCCGCGTCGGTGAGGGCGGGCCAGTCCCGGAGGGCGGCTTCGACCTCGGACAGTTCGATGCGGTAGCCGCGCACCTTCACCTGGGTGTCGATGCGGCCCAGGAACTCCAGGCTCCCGTCCGCGCGCCAGCGCACCCGGTCTCCCGTGCGGTACACGCGCTCTCCGGGCGTGGTGGCGAAGGGGTGGGGGATGAAGCGCTCGGCGGTGAGGTCCGGGCGGGAGAGGTAGCCTCGCGCGAGTCCGTCCCCGCCGATGAGCAGCTCACCCGGAACGCCCACGGGCACCGGCCGCAGCGAGCCGTCCACCACGAACGTCCGCGTGTTCGGCAGCGGAGGCCCGATGGGAATCGCTTCGGCTGGGACGTCGTCGGGCCGCTCCATGCGGAGGCAGCAGGTGAAGACGGTGGCCTCGGTGGGGCCGTAGCCGTTGACCACAGGAAGGCCCAGCGTCTCCACCACGCGGCGCGTGTGCGTGGGGGACAGGACGTCCCCGCCCACGAAGAGCTGCCGCAATCCGCGCAGCACCTCCTGCTTCACGTCCACCACCTGCGCGAACAACCCCGCGGACAGGTAGAGCGACGTGACGCCGTGACGGCGGATGATCTGGCCCAGCAGCTCCAGGTCCGTGGGTGGCTGCGGCGGGAAGACCACGAGTCTGCCGCCGGACAACAGCGGGCCCCACAGCTCCAACGTCGACGCGTCGAAGGACAGCGGAGCCATCAGCAGGAACGTCTCGTCCGGAGTGAACCGGGCCCAGGGGGCACCGTGGAGGAGCCGCAGCACGCCCCGGTGCTCCACGGCGACGCCCTTGGGGCGGCCGGTGCTGCCGGAGGTGAAGTCCACATACGCGAGGTTCCGCGAGGAGAGCGCCACGTCCGGAGCCGTGGAGGGCTGTTCCTCCAGGCGCGTCTCCTCCACGAAGACGCACGGCACAGCCTCCGCGACCGGCAGCGAAGCCCGCAGCGCTCGGGTGGTGACGAGCAGTCGGGGCGGCGCGTCCTCCAGCATGAGGGCCAGGCGCCGCGCGGGATACGCGGCATCCAGGGGGACATAGGCCCCGCCCGCCTTGAGGATGGCCAGGAGCGTGACGACGAGCTCCACGGAGCGCTCCAGGCACACCGCCACCAGCGCATCCGGCCCCACGCCCTGCGAGCGCAGCACCCAGGCCAGCGCATTCGCCCGAGCATCGAGCCGCGAGTACGTCAGCCGCGCGTCACCCGATTCCAACGCGATGGCCTCCGGACGCTGCGCGACCTGGAGCGCGAAGCGTTCCACGAGGTTCGACTCACGTGGGTAGTCCACCCCTGTGTCGTTCCACGCCGTGAGCACCCGCTGGCGCTCCTCGGGGGTGAGCCATTCCACCTGGGCCAGGGGGATGTCTGGAGCGGCGACGACGGCGTCCAGCAACGTGCGCAGGTGTCCGGCCAGCCGTTCCACGGTCGAACGCTCGAAGAGGTCCGTGCTGTATTCGATGACGCCGCGCAGGCCGTCCGGAGCCTCGTGCAGCAACAGGCCCAGGTCGAAGCGGGCCGTGGCGTTGTCCACCGGCACGGGCCGGAGCGTGAGCCCCGGCGCCTTCAACTCGCCGGTGGGTGCGTTCTGGAGCGCGAACACCGCCTGCACCAGTGGGTTGCGGCTCAGGTCGCGAGCCACGTGCAGCTCCTCCACCAGCTTCTCGAACGGCAGGTCCTGGTGCTCGAAGGATGCGAGCGCCGTGGCCCGGACCTGGGAGAGCAGCGTCCGGAACGAGTCCCCTGGACGCACGCGCCCGCGCAGCACCAGCGTGTTCACGAAGAAGCCGACCAGCCCCTCCAGCTCCGAGCGGTCGCGGCCGGCGATGGGCGAACCCACCAGCAGCTCTTCCTGCCGCGAGTACCTCGACAGCAGCACCTGCCACAGCGCGAGCAGTGCCATGTACGGCGTCGCGCCTTCCGAGCGGCCCAACGCCACCAACCGTTCCACGCCCGCAGAAGAAAGGTGCACGGGAAGCAGTGCACCCTTCGTGGACTGGAGCGGCGGACGCGCCTTGTCCGTGGGCAGCTCCAGCACCTGGGGCGCCCCGGCGAGGTGCTGCTTCCACCACGACACCTCCCGCGCGAGCACGTCACCCTGGAGCCAGGAGCGCTGCCACACAGCGAAGTCCGCGGGCTGCACCGGCAGCGCCGGCAACACGGGTGTCCGGCTTGAAGCGAAGGCCTCGTAGGCGCCGGCCACCTCGCGGACGAGCACTCCCAGTGACCAGCCGTCGGAGATGATGTGGTGCATGCACAGGAGCAACAGGTGCTCCCGAGCATCCAGGCGGAGCAGCCGCGTGCGCAGGACCGGTCCCCGTCCCAGGTCGAAGGGAAGGGCGGCCTCTTCCACGGAGCGCCGCTGGGCCTCGGCCTCGCGGGACTCGCGGGGCATGGGGGGCAGGTCGGTGACCGGCAACTCCCATGCACCCGCCGGGTGCACGTGCTGGACGGGCTGGCCTTCCTTCATCGCGAACGTGGTGCGCAGCGCTTCATGCCGGGAGACGACGAGCTCCAGGGCGCGGCGCAACGCTTCCACGTCCAGCACGCCGTCCAGCCGCAGCGCGGTGGCGATGGTGTAGTGGCTGCCGCCCGGGCGAAGCTGCTCCACCACCCACAGCCGCTGCTGTGCGTAGGACACCGGCAGGTCCCGGTCCCTCGACGTGGCGACGAGGGCCGGGATGCGTGGTCCCTCGACACGCGAGAGGAGCCAGGCCTCCACACGCTCCGTGAGCCGGGCGACGGTGGGTGCATCGAAGAGGGCGCGCAGCGGCAGCTCCACTCCGAAGGTCGAACGCAGCCGGGAGACGAGCTGTGTGGCCAGCAGCGAATGGCCCCCGATGACGAAGAAGTCATCGTGCAGCCCCACTGACTCCAGGCGGAGCAGCTCCTGGAACAGCGTGGCGATGCGCTGTTGGAACAGCGTCATCCGCTCCGGAGCCACGGGCCCGCCAGCGACCGAGCGCGCATCCGGACCGGGCAGCGCCTTGCGGTCCACCTTGCCCACGGGAGTGAGCGGCAGTGCGTCCAGCGACACGAACGCGGAGGGCACCAACGGCGCGGGCAGTCGTTCGGAGACGAAGGCGCGCAAGGCCGTTGCCTCCACCGGAGCGCCGGGCACGAACCACGCCACGAGGCGATCCTCGATGACTCCCGCCACCGCTGCCTTCACCGAGGGGTGCTGCCGGAGGATGGCCTCCACCTCGCTCAGTTCGATGCGGAAGCCGCGCAGCTTCACCTGCGTGTCCATGCGGCCCAGGAAGTCCAGCGTCCCGTCCGCGAGCCAGCGCACCCGGTCGCCCGTGCGGTACAGCCGAGCACCGGGCACGTCACCCCACGGTGAAGGCACGAAGCGCTCCGCGGTCAGCTCGGGGCGCCCCAGGTAGCCCCGGGCCAGGCCGTCGCCGCCCAGGTACAGCTCGCCCGGAACCCCCACGGGCACGGGCTGCCCGTGCGCATCCAGCACGTACGTCTGGACGCGCGTCATCGGCCGGCCGATGGGCACCGACGTCGCGTGCTCCGGCAGGTCCACGATGTCGTGCGTGGTGACGCCCACGGTCGTCTCCGTGGGGCCATACAGATTCACCAGCCGGCCCGGAGGCCCCGCGCGCAGCACCGCGCGAGCCGCATCCGCGTTCGCGGCCTCACCGGCGTACAGGACCGTGCGCATCGTGGCGAAGGCATTGGGGACTTCGCGCGCCACCGTGTGGAACAGGGCCGTGGCGAACAGGGCCGTGGTGGCGTCCACCTCGCGCAGCGTGCGAGCCAGCTCCGCCGGAGCCAGCGTCACCTCACGCGGCAGGATGACGAGCCGCGCGCCATTGAGCAGCGCGCCCCAGACCTCGAAGGTGGCCAGGTCGAAAGAAGGCGTGCCCGCCTGCACGATGCAGTCGTCCGGCCCGAGTTGGACGAAGTTCGTGTCCCGCACCAGGTGCACGATGGATTGGTGCGTGATGCCCACGCCCTTGGGAGTGCCCGTGGAGCCAGACGTGTAGAGCACGTAGGCCAGTTGCCCCGGCCGCACCGTGACGTCCGAGGAAGCGGGCGCGGGTTTCTGGCCGGTTTCCTCCGCGTCCGGCTCCAGGCACACCGTGGGCAGGGAGTGTTCCGGAAGGGTGCCCAGCAGGTCCCGCTGGCCCACCACCGCGGAGATGCCCGCGTCCTCGAACATGAACGCGAGGCGGGAGCGCGGATAGGCGGGGTCCATGGGCACGTAGCAACCGCCCGCCTCCAGGATGCCGAGCATCCCCACCACCAGCTCCAGCCCCCGCTCCACGCACAGCGCGACCCGTGCCTCTGGAGGGAGTCCGAAGGCGCGCAGGCGCAGGGCCAGCCGCCGCGCACGTTCCGCCAGCGCTGCGTAGGTGAGCACCTGGCCTTCGTGCTGGACCGCGACGGCCTCCGGTGCACGGAGCACCTGTGCCGCGAGCAGCTCCGGCACGGTGTAGGGCGCGAGCGGACGCTGCGTGGCGTTCCAGTCCACGAGCACGCGCTGGCGTTCCTCGCCGTCGAGCAGCGAATGCTCTCGCACGGGCGCAGCGGGGCGGGCCGTGAGCGCGCCGAGCAGCGCCTGGAAGTGCGCCATCATCCGGGCGACGGTGGCGGGGGCGAAGAGGTCGGTGCTGAAGTTCAGGTCGCCGCTGAACGCGCCGTTCCGTTCCTGGAGGCTGAAGTCCAGGTCGAACTTCGCGGTGGTGATCTCCCCGCCACGCAGCTCCAGACGGAGGCCGGGAAGGTCCAGCGCGTCCACGGGCGCGTTCTGGAACGTGAACGCCACCTGGAACAGCGGAGACCGGCTCAGGTCCCGAGCCCCCTGCATGCCCTCCACCAGCTTCTCGAAGGGCAGGTCCTGGTGAGCGTACGCCGCGAGCGTCGTCGCCTTCACCTGGGCCAGCAGCGTCCGGAACGAGGCCCGCGGATCGATGCGAGCACGCAACACCAGCGTGTTCACGAAGAAGCCGATGAGGCCCTCCGTCTCCGCGCGGTTGCGGTTGGCGATGGCGGAGCCCACGAGCACGTCGTCCTGGCCCGTGTAGCGAGACAACAGCAACTGGAAGCCCGCGAGCAGCACCATGAACGGTGTGGCGCCCTCCCGGGCCGCCAGCGCCTTCACCGCGCCCGAAACGTCTGGGGACAGCGCCACGGGAAGTGAAGCTCCCCGGAACGACTGTGCGACGGGGCGAGGCCGGTCGGTGGGCAGCTCCAGCGCGGTGGGCGCGCCGTCGAGTTCCCGTCGCCACCACTCCAGCTCCGCCTGGAGCACGTCTCCCTGGAGCCACGAGCGTTGCCAGAGGGCGAAGTCCGCGTACTGGAGCGGCAGGGGAGACAGCGCCGGGGACTGACCGGAAGCGAAGGCCCGGTACAGCGAGCCCAGCTCGCGAGCGAAGACCCCGATGGACCAACCGTCGGAGACGATGTGGTGCAGCGTGAGCAGCAACCAGTGACGTCGTGAATCCAGCCGCAGCAACACGGCGCGCACGAGAGGCCCGATGCCCAGGTCGAAGGGCCGCGCGGCCTCGGAGGCTGCGTGACGGTGCGCCTCGGCTTCACGGTGGTCCTCGGGGGTGGACTCCAGCGAGACGATGGACAGCGTCAGCGTCGCTTCGGGATTGAGGCGCTGGACCGGCGAGTCCCCATCGGACACGAACGTGGTGCGCAGGACTTCATGTCTGCGCACCAGGGCTTGGAGGGACCGCTCCAGCGCCGAGGCATCCAGCGCGCCATCGAGGACCAGGATGCCGGGCACGTTGTAGAAGGCGCTGCCGGGCTGGAGTTGATCCAGGAACCACAGTCGCTGCTGCGCGTAGGACAGCGGCACGGGACCCGTGCGCGGCCCGGCCACGAGCGGCGGCGTCCCCGGTCGGGAGTCCTCCCGCGAGCGCAGGGCCACCACACGGACCGCGAGCGTCTCCACCGTGGGCGCCGCGAAGAGGTCGCCCAGGGGCAGCTCCACGCCCAGTGTCGTGCGCACGCGCGACACCACCTGCGTGGCCAGCAGGGAGTGGCCACCCAGGTCGAAGAAGTCATCGTGGATGCCCACGCGAGGAACGTGCAGCACCTCCGCGAAAACGGCGGCGAGCTGTTGCTCCACCGCGTCGCGAGGCGCGACGTACGTGTCCGCCGAAGCCACGGGGGCCTCGGGAGCGGGAAGTGAGGAGCGGTCCAGCTTGCCGTTGGCGTTGAGGGGCAGGGCGTCCAGCACCACGACGACGCTGGGGATCATGTAGTCGGGAAGTCGCTGCTGAAGCTCCGAGCGCAGGGCCCTGCCGTCCAGAGATTCACCAACGACGTAGGCCACCAGTCGCTTGTCTCCGGCGGCGTCTTCGCGCACCACGACTACGGCTTCGTGAACGCCCGGCAGTCCGCGCAGGGCCGCTTCGACCTCACCCGGTTCGATGCGGAAGCCGCGCAGCTTCACCTGGAAGTCGGTGCGGCCCAGGAAGTCCAACGTGCCGTCCGCGCGCCAGCGCGTCCTGTCGCCGGTGCGGTAGAGCCGTGACCCCGGTGTCGTGCTGAACGGATGGGGCACGAAGCGTTCGGCGGTGAGGGCGGGCTGGTGGAGGTAGCCCCACGCCAGTCCCTCGCCGCCGACGTACAGCTCTCCCGGCATGCCAGGAGGGACCGGCCGCATCGCCGGATCCAGAACGTAGGCGGTGGAGTGGGGCAGCGGTCGCCCGATGGGAACGGCGGTCTCCACGGTGTCGCCTGCCTGCATCAAGTGCGTGGCGGAGAAGGTGGTGTTCTCGGTGGGTCCGTAGCCGTTGAGCAACACCGAGCCCGGACGCATCCGCGCCAGATGTTCCCGCACGCGAGAGGCCGGGAGCACATCGCCGCCCGCAAGCACCTGCGCGACGGAAGCGAGGGCCTCCGGATGATGCACGGCCATCTGTTCAAAGAGGGCGGCCGTGAGCCACAGCGTGGTGACACCGTGCCCTGTCAGCACCTCTGCGATACGCGCGAGTGACAGCTCTCCCGGCGGCGCGAGCACGAGCCGGGCCCCATGAAGCAACGCGCCCCAGATTTCGAGCGTCGACGCATCGAACGCGGCCGGCGCAAGCTGGAGGAAGACCTCGTCCTGGCCGAAGCGAATGAAGTCGCTGCCCACCACCAGCCGCAACACGGCGCGATGCGGGACACAGACACCCTTGGGCGTCCCGGTGGAGCCCGAGGTGAAGAGGACATAGGCCAGCCGGTCGCCTGTCGCGCGCGGCTCCGGCGGCACAGTCTTCGGACGCGAAGCCAGCCGGGACGCATCCGCATCCAGCAGCACCAGTGGCGTCATCAGCGACGGCAGTTCATCCGCGAGCGCCTCCAGCGTGATGACCATTCCTGCCCCGGACTGTTCAAGCAGGAGGGACCAGCGCTCGGGCGGAGCATTCAGGTCGATGGGGACATAGGCCGCGCCGGTCTTGAGCACCGCGAGCAGCGAGACGATGAGGTCGGGCGAGCGCTGCAACAGCACGGCCACGCGGCTGCCTTCGGAGATGCCAGAGGCGCGAAGGTGGTGCGCGAGCTGGTTCGCCCGCGCATCGAGCCGTGCGTAGGTCATGCTTCCGGACTCGGATACCAGCGCCACCGCGTCTGGCGCCCGAGCGGCCTGTTCCTCGAAGCGGGCAGTGATGGAATGCGCGGAGAAGTCCCCGACAGCGGAGACGCCGCTCCAGTCCTCCAGCACCTGACGCCGTGCTTCCGTGGGCATCAGTGGCAGCTGCGCCACCGGGACCTCCAGTTGTCCGGGAAGCGCTTCCAGCAACGAGGCGTAGCCCTGCAACAACGCCTGGAGGAAGGCCGGGTCGAAGAGGTCGGTGTTGTAATGGAGGCTGCCGGTGATGCCGTCCGGCGACTCCTCCAGGATGAGGCTGAAGTCGTACTTCGACGGAGTGAAGGGAGGAGGCAGCTCGCGCAGCGTGAGGTCCGGCAGCCGCCACTCCGCGGTGGGTGCGTTCTGGAGGGTGAGGGTGACCTGGAAGAACGGCGTATGGCTCGGGTCGCGTGCGGGCTGGAGTTCTTCCACCAGCTTCTCGAATGGGACGTCCTGGTGTTCGAAGGCGCCGAGCGTCGTGGCGCGCACCTGGGCGAGCAGCGTCCGGAACGAAGCGCGTGGATCGATGCGCGCACGCAGCACCAGCGTGTTGACGAAGAATCCGATCAGTCCCTCTGACTCCGAACGGGTGCGGCCCGCGACCGGAGCGCCCACGCTGACGTCGTCCTGTCCGGCATACCGGGACAGCAACAGTTGGTACGCGGCCAGCAGCACCATGAAGGGGGTGGCCCCCGCCTGTCTCGCCACGGAATGCACGCCGTCCGTCAGCTTCCGGGACAGCCGCACCGCGAGTTGGTCCCCCGAGAACGTCTGCGCCGCCGGGCGCGGCCGGTCCGTGGGAAGCATCAAGAGCGGAGGTGCATCCGCGAGCTGCTCCCGCCACCACGCAAGCTGCGAGGTGAGCACCTCTCCCTGAAGCCAGGAGCGCTGCCACGCGGCGAAGTCGGCGTACTGGATGGGAAGTGGCGGAAGCGAAGGACGCTGGCCGGAAGCGAAGGCCCGATAGAGGGCAACCAACTCGCGCACGAGCACCCCCGTGGACCAGCCGTCCGAAGCGATGTGGTGCGTGAGCACGAGCAGCACATGCCGCGTCTCTTCCATCCGCACGAGCACCGCGCGGAAGATCGGGCCCCGCGCCAGGTCGAAGGGCCGCTGCGCCTGCGCGGCGACGAAGTCCCGCAGCCGGGCATCACGTGTGCCCGGAGGCGGCAGGTCCTCCAGGTCCACGAACTCGAACGGGCATGACGACGGGGGCGCGATGCACTGGACCGGCCCGTGGGCCCCGGAGGCGAACGTGGTGCGCAGCACCTCATGGCGTTCGATCAGCGCATCCAGGGCCTGCCGCAGCGCTGGAACATGGAGCGCGCCTTCGAGCAGCACGGTCCCGGGCAGGTTGTATGCAACGCCACCGGGTTGAAGCTGCTCCAGGAACCACAGGCGCTGCTGCGCGAAGGACAGCGCGAGCTCGCCCTCCCTGCTCACAGGGCGCAAGGGAGGCGCCTGGAGGCCCTCGCTCCGGCCTCGTGCCTCCTCCAGCGCCGAAGCCAGGGCCGCGAGCGTGGGCGCCTTGAAGACCGCACGCAGGGGCAGCTCCACCTGCAACGCCGCCCGGATGCGCGAGAGGAGCTGTGTGGCGAGCAGCGAATGTCCCCCCAGCGCGAAGAAGTCATCGTGCACGCCCACGCGCTCCACGCGCAGCAGATCCGCCCAGAGCGAAGCCAGCTGCTCCTCCGTGGGATTGCGCGGCGCGACGTACTCCTGAACCACCCCCGAGGCCATGTCCGGCACGGGCAGCGCCCTGCGGTCGACCTTTCCGCTGGACGTCAGGGGCAGGGCCTCCAGCGAGACGAAGGCACCGGGCACCATGTACTCAGGGAGCCTCTCCGAGAGGAACGCTCGAAGGGCCTCCGTCCCCGCCACGTCCGTCCCTCCGACGAGATACGCCACCAACCGCGTGTCGCTCGCCGTGACGCCCGGGAGCGCCACGACGACGGCCTGTCGCACGGCGGGGTGCTGCTCCAGCGCGGCCTCGATTTCGCCCAGTTCAATGCGCAGCCCGCGCACCTTCACCTGGAAGTCGGTTCGGCCCAGGTACTCGATGGCGCCATCGGGCAGCCACCGGGCAAGGTCCCCCGTGCGGTACAGCCGGGCCCCGGGCGTGTCGCTGTACGCGTCCGGGATGAAGCGCTCCGCGGTCAGGTCCGGGCGGCCCAGATACCCGCGGCCCACCTGCACACCCCCGATGAACAGCTCTCCGGGAACACCCAGGGGCACCGGCCGCAGCGATGCGTCCAGCAGCCGGATCACCGTATTCGCCACCGGATACCCGATGGGCACGGAGCGCCCCAGCGCGCCGCGGACACACTCGTACGCGGTGACATCCACCGCGGCCTCGGTGGGGCCATAGAGGTTGTGCAGCCGCGCGCGAGGCAGCCGCGCCAGGCACCGTTCAGCCAGCTCCCGCGGCAGTGCTTCACCGCTGCACACCACCTGGCGCAGCGACGCGCACTGCTGCAGGCCGGGTGCTTCCAGGAACGCCTGGAGCATGGACGGCACGAAGTGCGCGACGGTGATCCGCTCCCGCGCGATGAGGTCCGCCAGATAGTCCGGCTCCTGGTGTCCTCCGGGCCGAGCCACCACCAACCGCGCGCCCGTCATCAGCGGCAGGAAGAACTCCCACACGGACACGTCGAAGCTGAACGGCGTCTTCTGCAACACCGCGTCGCCCGGTGACAGCGGCAGCGCCCCCTGCATCCACAGGAGCCGGTTGACGACGCCCGCGTGCGCGTTCATCGCGCCCTTCGGCCGCCCAGTGCTGCCAGAGGTGAAGATGACGTACGCCAGCGCGTCCTCGGAGGCCACCGGAGGCGGCGCGCCGGACGGATGCCGATTTACCTCCGCCCACTGGGAGTCCAGGCGGAGCACCGGCACGGAGTCCCCAGCGGGCAGCCGCGCCACCAGCCGTTCCTGGATGAGCACCACGGCGGGCCGGGCGTCCTCGAACATCCACGCGAGCCGCTGCGCTGGCAGGGCCGGATCCAGCGGAACGTACGCCCCTCCTGCCTTCAACGTCGCGAGCAGCGCCACCACCAGCTCCAGCGACCGCTCCAGCATCAGCCCGACGCGAACCTCCGGCCCCACGCCCATGGACCGCAGGTGCCACGCGAGCTGGTTGGCCCGGGCATCCAGCTGCGCATGGGTGAGCGCCGTCTCTTCAAACGTGACGGCCACCGCGTCCGGAGTGCGAGCCACCTGCGCTTCCACCAGTTGCTGCAGCAGCACCCCGCGAGGAAACGCTTCCCGGGGCCCGTTCCACGCATGAAGCACGCGCTGCCGCTCGGTCTCATCCAGGAGGGACAGCTCCGACAGGCGCGCATCCGGCCACGCGACTGCGTTCTCCAGCAGGACGCGCAGGTGTCTCATCAGCCGCACCATCGTGAGCTCATCGAAGAGGGCGGTGCGGTATTCGGCGGTGAGGCGCAGGTCGTCCGCCTGTTCGAAGGCGAAGAGGGTGAGGTCGAACTGCGCGAAGCCGCTGTCCACCACCTGCGCGTCCAGCGACAGCCCGGGCAGGCGCACGGTCGGAAGGGGCGTGTTCTGCAGGACGAACATCACCTGGAAGAACGGCGGTACGTCCAGTTGACGCGGAGGCTGGAGCACCTCCACCAGCTTCTCGAAGGGCACGTCCTGGTGCGCGAAGGCCTCCACCGACGTTGCCTGCACGCGGCCCATGAGCGAGCGGAACGATGGATCCCCCGTGAGCGATGTTCGCAGCGCGAGCGTGTTGACGAACAACCCGACCAGCGGCTCCAGCTCCGCGCGCGAGCGTCCGGCGACAGGCGTTCCGACCGTGAGGTCGTCCTGCCCGGAGTAGCGCATGAGCAACGCCTTGAAGCCCGCGAGCAACACCGTGAAGAGGGTGGTGCCCTCCTGCGCCGCCAGGGTCGAGAGCCGCTGGACCAGCGCGGTGGGAAGCATCGAGGACACGGTCGCGCCCCGGCTGTCCGCCTGTCCTGCGCGAGGCCGATCCGTGGGCAGCGACAGGACTGCCCGCGCATCCAGCCGCGAGCGCCACACGTCGATCGACGCCTCCAGCGCCTCCCCCTTCAATGACTCCCGCTGCCACACGGAGAAGTCCGCGTACTGCAGTGCCAGCGCGGGCAGCACCGGCGCCCCGCCCGAAGCCAGGGCCTCGTAGATGAGGCCCAGTTCGTGCACCAGCAGGCCCATGGACCAGCCGTCGGACACGGTGTGGTGCAGCGCGAGCAGCAACAGGTGCTCGGTGGGGGAGACAGCGAAGAGCACGGCGCGCAGCAGTGGACCCTGCTCCAGGTCGAACGGCGCGCGAGCCGCTTCGTGCAATCTTCGCCAGGCCTCCGCGGCATCCGTCACTGGCACCACGGGCAGGGGCACGTCGAGTTCGGGCGTGATGCGCTGCCACGGCCGTCCGTCCTGTTCCACGAAGGTGGTGCGCAGCACCGCGTGGCGGCTCACCACTTCGTTCAGGCTTCCCGCCAGCGAGGGCACATCGAGCAGGCCCTCCAGGCGTACCGAAAAGAGCAGGTTCAATCCGGTCTGTCCGGGCGCCAGCCGCTCCTGGAACCACATGCGCTCCTGACCGAACGACGCCGGCACCCGCGACGTGGGGCGGCGCTTCTCGCGCAGCAGTTCCGCCAGCCGCGCGCGCTTCTGCTCAGGGGTGGAAGCCATGGGCCAGAGACTCCTTGGGAGGGGGGCTTGCGAACGCTCGGGAAGGAGATGTGACGGGTTCCCGGACTCGCGAGCGCGCGGGATAGTAGACAGGCACTCCGACACGGCCGCAGCGATTTGGTCGAGCGGGCCTGGCTGTCAGCCCGCTCGGGAGCGAGGCCATGCGGGCGCTGGAGACCGAGCGGGAATTCCGCTCCACGCCCGGTCTCTGGTGACATGTTTCAGCGGTGTTTCACCGTGGTGGTGAAACGCCCGCGCCTGCCGTTTCCACTAGACTTCGGGAATGCCCGAGCCCTTCCGGATCCGCGAAGCCGTGCCTGCCGACGCCGAGCGGATCACCCAGGTGCTGCGCGACGCCTTCGAGGAATACCGCGGCCGCCTGGATCCGCCCTCCAGCGCGCACGACAAGACGGAGGCCGTGGTGCGGCGTGAACTGTCGGACGGCGGCGCCTTCGTCGCGGAGGCGGACGGCATCTTCTTCGGCTGCGTGTTCTTCCACCCGAAGGTGGACCACGTGTACCTGGACCGGCTCGCGGTGCTGCCATCACACCGGGGCCAGGGCATGTCGCTGCGCCTCATGGACGCAGTGGAGTCCCGAGCGCGCGCGTTGGGCCAGACGCGCGTGCGGCTGTCGGTGCGGCTCGCTCTCACGTCGCACCATGCGTGGTACGCGCGCCAGGGCTACGTCTTCCATTCCCATGGAACGCACGCGGGCTACGCGTCGCCCACGTTCCTGGTGTTGGAGAAGACGCTCTGATTTTCAGTCGCGAGGAGGCAGCGGAATGCGGCGGCCTTCGAGGTCGCTTTGGATCGCGGCCTGGATGACACGCACTGTCTCGCTCGCGCTCAGCGCCGTCACGGGCACGGGCGCGCCGTGGAGGATGGCGGCGCCGAGTTGCTGGTAGAACTGGCCATACGCACCAGGGACAGTGGCGACGGTTTCCCCCGAGGCCAGCAACCGGCCGTGGCGCTCCGCGGGTTCGCGGCCAAAGTCCGGATGGCCGGGACGCAGGCCCGCTTCGAGCTGTCCCTCCTGCGGATCCAGCGCATGCTTCACGTACGCATCCCGGTCGCCCTGCAACACGAAGCGGGGCCACGGCGCGTGCACCACGGAACCGGAGTGCAGCAGTACGCGCAGCGAGCCGTAACGCAGCACCAGGTGGAACCAATCCGTGCCCTTCGCGCCCGGACGTTGCCGGCCCAGGTCCGCGGCCACCGACTCTGGCAGGCCGAAGAGCTGCACTGCCTGGTCGATGAGGTGCGAGCCCAGGTCCCAAAGCGTCCCGCCGCCGGGCACGTCCTGCTCCTTCCATCGATCCTTCACCTGGGGCCGGAAGCGGTCGAAGTGGCTCTCCAGGCTATAGAGCGTCCCCAGCCGTCCCTGCTCCAGCAACTGGCGCACGGTGAGGAAGTCGCCGTCCCAGCGCCGGTTGTGGAACACGGTGAGGCAAAGCCCGCGCTCCTTCGCGAGCGCGTCCAGCCGCATCGCCTCGTCCGCGTCCAGAGCGAAGGGCTTCTCCACCACCACATGCTTGCCCGAGCGAAGCGCCTGTCCCGCGAGCGACGCATGCGAGTCATTGGGTGTGCACACGACGATCACGTCCAGGTCTGGATCCGCCAGCAGCGACTCCACGGTGCCGGTGCGGACACCTGGCCAGTCGCGGGCCACGGCGTCAGCGCGGCTGGACGCCACGGCAGCCAGGGTGAACGCGGGCTCCGCGGCGATGAGGGGTCCATGGAAGCGCGAGCCGGACAGGCCATAGCCAAGGAGGCCCACCCGCAACGGGGAGCCAGGGACGCAAGCGGAGGTCATGGACCGCGAGGGTAGCGGGAAGTGGTCACCATGCGGACAGACGTAAGTGCCTGGCCCTGCCGCCTTCCCGACACCGGAGCACGCAGCAGGGCCCAAGAAGAGCGTCGCCCCATGCCGCAACCCGAAGTGGTGGGCCAGAACGAGCTGCGTTTCGGCGCGCAGCCGCGGGCCGCGATGTCGTGGGGGGCGGACACCAGGCCAGGGGCAGAGGCGTCCGCCCGGGCCCGGTTGCCTCAAAACCTGTCCGACAGTCGGACAAGTTTCCGCAGCATGGGCCCCAGGCCGCGCCAGCCCGTCAGTGGGCACAACGTCATGCGCGCACGGATGCCAATGTGGTGCACGCACAGGGTCGCCCGCCCGGGGCCGGTTGCCTCAAAACCTGTCCGACTGTCGGACAGGTTTTCGCCCCATGCGGCCCGGGGGCGCGCTGGCCCGCAATCGACGCGGACCGTTGGGCTCGCGCATCCATGTCAGACCCCTGTGGTTGGATGGCGATGCTGGGACGAGGAAGGGGAATGGGGATGGAACGGCGAGGACTCGTGGCCTATGTGGAGGCGCAAATCGAGCGCGATATCGCGCTGGGGCGGCTGCACCCGAGCGGACAATTCGGCTCCGAAGCGAAGCTGGCGCGCCGCTATGAGGTGTGTCGGGGCACCATCCGTGAGGCGCTGCGGCGGCTGGCGGCGCGAGGCCTGGTGGTTCAGCGCCCCGGAC
>NZ_RAWF01000529.1:0-1562 GCF_003612075.1 Corallococcus sp. CA041A | reverse complement strand
GGAGGGTTGCGCGGAATAAGCAATCTGATGGGTCCTGTAGAAGGGAGATGACGTCAGAAGAGGGAGCCTCCTGCTCGTCTGCGGAGCAGCGGAGCAGACGCCGCGTCGCCAAGGACCCGACGCCGCGCTTCAAGGGAGCGGAGCGCGAGGTGCTTGCCGCGGCGGAGCGACTGGTGCCGCGGGAGCACCTGGCCCGGAAGGTGCGCGAGGTGGTGAAGCGCTTCGACTTGGGGCGGGTGGAGGCGGGGTACTCGGCGTTGGGGCAGAAGGGGTACGCGCCGCGCGAGTTGCTGGCGCTCTGGGTGTACGGCAGCCTCATTGGCGTGCACCAGGGCACGCAGCTGGCGCATGCGCTGCGGACGGACCTGGCGCTGCGGCTGTTGAGCGCGGGCCACTTCGTCAGCCGCTCGGTGCTCAACCGCTTCCGCGCCAGCCAGGGGCCCCTCTTCCTGGCGGCGCTGGAAGAAACCGTCCGGTGGGCCTGCCAGGAGGGCCTCATCGAGGAGCAGGCGCTGGCCGTCGATAGCGTGCGTCTGCGGGCGCACGCCAGCGGCAGCCAGGTGCGCGTGCACCGCCACTCGCTTCAGCGCCTCAAGGCCTTGGCCCAGGTGGACGCTGACGCGCTGACGCAGCAAGGGCAAAAGAAGCACCAGGAGCAGGTGCAGCGCCACCAGCAGGCCGTCCAGTTGTGCCAGGAGCGGGGGGCCGCCACCGTGGTGCTCAGCAACCCCAGCGCGGGGCTGATGCAGTTTCCCGGCAATGGGGTGCACCCGGGCCACCGGGTGACGGTGGTTTCCAGTGGGGCGCGGCAGCGACTGGTGGTGGGAGTGCTGCTGTCGGCCACGGGCAATGACAAGGGCCACTTGGAGCACGCCCTCCTGGAGGCGCGGCGCGTGCTGCACCAGGCCGGACTGCCCATGCCGGCGCGACTCCAGGTGGCCGGCGACGCGGGCTACTGGAGCGAGGAGGACTTGCGCTTCGCCACGCTCAACCGTGCCTGGGTGGATGTGCTTCTCAAGGAGTCCTCCCCGACGGGCCCGCTGGCCAACAAACCCGGCATGCTCCCGCGCGAGGCCTTTGAGTTTCAACCCTCGAAGCGAGCCGTGGTGTGTCCGGCGAGGCGCACCATGCACGGGCCCGTGCGCGATACTTCTGGCGCGTGCGAAGCCTACTTCGGCGTCGGATGCGCGGACTGCTCCTTGCGTCCGCGGTGCACAAAGGGCCTGCGCCGCAAACTCACCGTGCGCTGGGAGTACGAACGCTTTCGCCAGGCCATGCTCCTGCGCATGTCCCAACGGGGGGCCGCGGCCCGCTACAACCAGCGCATCGCCACCGTGGAGCCGGTGTTCGCCTCCGTGCAGCACGACATGCGATTCCGTCGTCTCAGCTCCCGCCACCCCAGCACCGTCCGCGCCGAAGTCCTCCTCAAACTCCTGGCCCACAACATCCGCCGGCTGCTGACACGCAGCCGGCTTTTTTGCGTCTACTTCGTGCTGGAGGCCCCTGCCTCCCTTGAGGCTCAGTAGCCAGTCAGCCTTCACCCCTATTCCGCGCAGACCTCC
>NZ_RAWF01000528.1:0-1568 GCF_003612075.1 Corallococcus sp. CA041A | reverse complement strand
GCCGTACCCCATCCGGTCCGCCCGCACCTCCGCGCACGGCCCCATGCCGCGCTTCCGGAAGGTAAGCAGCCAGATGTTGGAAAGCGCCCCCGGGTCTCATCCTCGAGGGCGACGGCTAGTAGTGCACGGAGACGAAGACGCGCAACTGGTACGCGTCTTTCAGCACGTCCGGGTAGGTGTCGAAGCGGCTGTGGCGGTGGAACCAGTTCAGCTCCGAGCCCAGCCCCATGTGCTCGAACACCGGGATGTCCGCCTGGAGCTGGCCGGTGAACACCTGGTGTGAGCCGTCGGATCCGTCCAGCACCACGATGTGGGAGGTGCTCGCCTCCAGCGTGACGACCTCCCAGGCGCCGCGCATGTACGCGAGCTGGAGGTTCAAGCCCACGCCGGGGCCGTAGTCGTAATTGCGGCTCGCCTTGCCGCTGTGCTCGGAGGAGATGCCGGTGAGGATGCTGCCGTCCACGAGCAGCGCGGTCCTCAGCTTCGAGCGCGCGTTGAAATGGCGCTCGTGCAGCAGGCCCAGCTGCAGGGACTGTCCGCCCAGTTCGTACGCGTTCGTGTCCACGTGGCTGATCTGCTGGAGGAAGCCCAGGCGCAGCTCGTCCTTCTCCGTCTTCCAGAATGACGATTTGGCGATCATCCCCTGGAGCCTCGAGTGGCTGATGAGGCTGCTCTCCGCCGTGGTGAACTGGACCCGCGCGTCGAAGGCGTCGAAGGGGCGGTGGAAGTCGCCCCGGTACATGTTGCCGTAGCGCATGTCGAGCTGGAGGAAGAACTGGTTCTCGCCCCAGATCAGGGGCCGGCCGTCGCCCAGCTTGAGGTAGCCCAAGGCCCCCCAGATGGACAGCTCGCGCGGCCGCCACTCCGCTGGCGTGGGTTCCTGGCGCGTCACGTCGCCGCGCACCACCCGGTTGAAGCCGCGCACGGGGCTCATGCCGGCGGCGACGAGCTCCCGCACGAAGCGCTCGCCGCCCCGGGACTCCGTGTCGAGCACCAGCGAGGACAGCCGGTAGAGCCCCTCGCCAATGGCCATGCCGCCCACGGACGTGTTGATGAGATCATTGGCGGACGGCGACTCGTTCTCCGCGAACAGCTCCCACTGCGCGCTGCCAAACAGCGTGAAGGGCAGGGCGGCCAGGTAGGGCACGCCGTTGTCGCGCGCGGCCGTGTAGTAGAGGCTGCCGTGGTACGGGTGCGCGAACTGGTTGGTGAGGAAGCCGTCCGCGTCCCAGACGAAGCCCGTGGTCAGGTTCTCCTTCCACGTGGACGGGCTCACCCGCGCCCAGTCCTTGTTCGCGAGGACCCGGTCCCACGTCCAGACGAACAGGTTGATGGCGGTGATCTCCCCCACCGCGAGCCACGGGTGGAACTTCTTCCGGGACGCGTCCTCGCGGACGGTCTCCTCTTTCAGCGGGGCATCCGCTGGCGGCGAGGGCGGCTCGGCCCGCGCGGGAGCGTCAGGGGGAAGGGGAGGGGCGTCCTCGCACCGCTCCTCCTGGGCGAAGGCAGGCCCGCCCAGCAGCAGGCCGCAGGCGAACAGCACGCCACCCAGAGGCCACGGACTTCCC
>NZ_RAWF01000527.1:0-1600 GCF_003612075.1 Corallococcus sp. CA041A | reverse complement strand
GTGGAGCGGGACGGGCGGGCTCCACGATAGGACACGTCCAGGCGGAAGTGTTCGGGGGTAGAAACTATTCCAAAACACCGCCGGGTCCGAAACCTGTCACCCCTGGTTGCCTGGAGCGTCAGCCAGCGGGAAATGTACCGCCCCGAGAAGGCGTTTCACCCCGAGATCGAGGTTGTTACCTTCGTCGGCGTGAGGGAGACCGGGAGTGGTTCCCGGCTCGACTTCATGCCTGTTCAGGGTTAAGGCGCGGTCTTCGCCCCAAAATATGGCGGCGGGCAGTCCGGCGATTTCGCAGGGTTGCCAGTGGGACAAGGAAGCAGATCATGGCAAGTGGTACGGTGAAGTGGTTCAATGATGCGAAGGGCTTTGGTTTCATCACGCAGGACAGCGGTGGTCCGGACGTGTTCTGCCATCACACGGCCATCCAGTCGGACGGCTTCCGCACCCTGGCCGAGGGCCAGAAGGTGGAGTTCGAGGTGAAGAAGGGCCCCAAGGGGCTCCAGGCGGAGAACGTCCGCCCGGTCGGCTGAGCCTACCGGCTCGGCTGCTCTTCACGCATCCACGAGGTCCGGCCTTGACGGGGCCGGGCCTCTTTTTCGGCCAATGTTTTCCAGGAGGTTCCATGCAGGGAAGGTCCACGAAGCGGCAGAAGGAGATGGCGCGCGCGCAGAAGCAGCGCGAGAAGGACGCCAAGAAGGCCGGGCGCAAGACCGAGAAGGACCAGCGTCCGACTCGCGGGCCGGGCGAAGAAGATCCCGACATCGCCGGCATCATCCCGGGCCCGCAGCCGTTGCCCGACGCGTTCAACACCTGAGGCTGATGCAACGACACCGCCCCGGCCCATGAGGGCACCGGGGCGGCGGTGGGCAAGGGGCCGGTGGGCCCCTTTTTCATGTCCGCGCTCGTTCGGGCTCCCGAGCTCCGGAATCGCGTGACTAGCCCATGCCGTATCTCATCCGCTCCTTGTCCTCGGCGCGGTTGTAGGCGGTGGCCGCGGCGATGACGTGGCACACCCAGCCGAGGATGCCGCCCGTGCCCAGCCAGAAGCCGGGGGTGATGATGAGCCAGAAGACCCCGCGCAGGATGTCACCGTTGTAGATCTGCCCCACGCCGGGGATGAAGAACGACAGCAGCGCAGCAAGACCGGGACGCGACATGGATTTCGTTCCTCCTTGCCTCTTCCTACGGCCCCCAAGGGTGTCCATTGCATCCCCTGCCGGACACCGCCTGCCCGCCGGGCGGGCGTCCTGGCGGATGGGGTGCAACACACCGCGGTCCCCGCTAGCATGACGCATGTTCCTCCGGCGCTGGTGTCACGGCCCGGAAGGGACGGGGGGATTCATCATCCAAGGTCGTCCTCAGGCCCGTGTGGCGGCGTTCCCGGTCCGGGGCCTCGTGGAGGTCCTCGCGCTGGCGGCGGTGTATCTGGTGGCCGCGAGGGTGGCCCTGTCGCTGGCCGCGGAGCAGAGCCACATCTGTCCCGTGTGGTTGCCGTCGGGCGTCGCCCTGGGTGGGCTGCTGCTGCTGGGCGTGTCGCGCTGGCCCGCGGTGGCGCTGGGCGCGGGCGCGGTGGCGTACGCCATGGGGGTGACCCCGGGGG
>NZ_RAWF01000526.1:0-1623 GCF_003612075.1 Corallococcus sp. CA041A | reverse complement strand
GGGGACGGCCACCGGCGAGGGGTGGGGTCCGGAGAATCGTGCTCATGCGACAGGGACTCCTTCAGGGGGGACGCAGTCCCACCCCCTCATGGGTTGTCTTTCTTTCTGCCAGAAACAGGGCCTGTGTTTCACCCCCTGCCACGGGGGCCGGTCCGGTATCCGACGGATGGCGCGGGTAAGATAGGGATTGCTCCGCCGGCATGCCGGACCCCGGGTGTCCACTGCCGGAGATTTCACCGTGCAGTGACGAACGGGCGGCCCCGGGGGGCGACGGGGTCCGGAGCCGCTGCCCCCTAGCGTCCCTGGCGCCGCGCGTCCCGACGCGGGGCTTCAGGGGGACGCTTTCCATATGCGCCACATCGTTCCGGTCCGTGCGGCACGGGCCCTGTCGCCGTACGTGCTCCTCGTGGCGGCCATGGCCCACGCGGACGGCCAGCCCGCGCGCCGCTACCTGGGCACGGAGAAGGTGTACGCGCATCCGTTCATCCATGCGGTGAAGGGCACGCAGAAGGGGCCGCCCGGCTACGAGCTGCTCATCCAGTACTGGCACGAGGGGGACTGGGAGCACATCGCCGTGGCTGTCTCTCCGCGCTCGGTGGTGGGGCGCACGCTGACGGAAGCGGAGCTGCGCCGCATCCTCCAGGGGGACTGGACCGCGGACGGCGCGGACCCGCTGGTGATGAAGCGCATCGAGTACTTCTTCCACCACAACAGCAGGGTGTTCGACTTCGCCCGCCCCAATGCCTACCTGCCCCGCGAGCAATGGCAGGCGCAGCTGGACGCCCGGGGAGAGGACCGGCCCGGGGAGAAGAAGCTCCTCGCGCGCGCGCGCCGCTACGCCTGGGCGGACGAGGCGGAGACGGTCATCAACACGCACCCCATTGGTTAGATTGGCGCGGACTCCAAGGGATTGGAGCAGCTGCTGGCCTCTCCAGGACCGCACGCGCGGGAGTCACACGCCACGTACCCGGTGCCGGGCGTCTTCAAGAACATCGGCCCCGCGGGCTCCACGGAGGCGGTGCGGCGGTTCTTCGACCACCAGGAGTACCTCACCCACCCGGACAAGCCGCTGTCGGGGCTGGTGGCGCACTCGGACATGGGCAACCTGTCCATCGTGGGGCCGGCCTTCAACGAGGGATGGAACCGCCCGGCGCCCAGCGCGGGGTTCGATTTGTACGTGCCCAGCGAGCTGCCGTGGTTCTTCCCGCTGGACGTCCAGGACGACTTCTCCAACAACCTGGGGTTCCTCAACGCGCCGGTGGCGTTGCTCATCACGCTGCCGCCGCTCGACTTCCTCTACCGGGTGGTGGGGTTGCCGGTGCGAGCGGTGGTGGAGAACCACCAGCCCGTCTACACGCCGTAGGAACGGCTGCCGCGCCGTCGCTTCACGGTGGAGGCGGGGGTGGGCGTGCAGTTGCTTGGAGACGACTTCACGGGGCTGCTGCTCAACGACCGGCGGCTGGACGACTGGTACGGGCAGCTCACGGCGTTGGATCGGGTGTGGCTCCCATCCTGATCACGCGGCGCGCCGCACCCGAGCGCGCCGTGGCGCGAGAATGAGAGTCATGGCGGCGTCCCAACGGTCCGAGAGCACCAGAGCGCGGAGGTCGAGGATGTGCTGGC
>NZ_RAWF01000525.1:0-1652 GCF_003612075.1 Corallococcus sp. CA041A | reverse complement strand
CCACCGGGTAGTCCTTTCCCAGCTGGATGGCCCGCTCGTAGAGGACCTCCCGCCCGGACAGGTACACCTTGCCTTCGCTGCTGCCCGCGCCGCCCGCGCCCACCTCGTAGTTGAGGGTGAGGCGCAGGAAGCGCTCCTGGAAGGAGTTGCTGAGCGCCTCTCCCAGCGGGGAGAACATGGCCACCACGGTGATGGCCACCGTCGCCAGCAGCGTCAGGAGCAGCAGCCGGCGCACCGGCACGCGCCCCACCACGAGGCAGGTGGTGATGCCCGCGATGATGGCGGCGGACCCGCCGCGCGAGCCCGTGAGCAGCGTCAGCATGACGCCGCTGGCGGCCACCGGAATCCACAGCCACGTCTGGCCCCGCCAGTACCAGAAGTAGAGCGCGCCCATGGTCAAGAGCCCCATGAGTCGCGCGAAGATGTTGGGCCCGCCGTTCATCACCGCGAGCCGCGCGCCACCGCCGCCCGCCAGCAATTGCTTGATGCCGGCGATGGCGAGCAGCCCCGTGGCCACCACGACGATGGCCCAGAACGTGTCCAGCGTCCGGGGCGCGGGCTGGCGCAAGCAGGCCAGCGCGAAGCCCACGCACATGACCGCCACGAGCATGACGTCGTAGACCTTGGTCAACGAGAAGTCGAAGTCGGGCGACCAGGTGGCGCTGGCGGCCATGTAGCCCAGGAAGGCCAGCATGGCCGCGATGAGCGGCGGGTCGAAGCGCGACTCGCCGGGACGGGCCTCGCGCCGGGCGCGGTGCAGGAGTCCCACCGCGGCGAACACCCCTCCGCAGATGACGATCCAGAGCCGCAGCTCCAGGAACAGGTTCGTCTCCACCTCCGCGGCGGCCAGCCGGTGCATGCCCCAGCGGCCCGCGAGCATGTAGAGGGCCGCGATGAAGCCCAGTCCTGTGCAGCGAATCCAGCTCACGGTGCGGTCTCCCGGTGGGGCTTCAGTTCGCGGACGGGTATTCGTATTGGTAGACGCCGCTCACCGCGCGGCCCGTCCGGGAGCGCGGCACGCCGTTGAGGACCACGCCCTGGGCCGGGACGCCGCTCTGCTCCAGTTGGTGCAGCGCGGTGGCCACCTCGCGCAGGGACTGGGCCGCCGCGCGCACCACGGCGAGCCGCACGCCCGCGTGCCGGCCCACGAGCGCCGCGTCCGTCACCGCGAGGATGCAGGGCGTGTCGAAGAGGACGACGTCGTACTCGGCCGCCACGCGCGCCACGAACGTGTCGAACGACGCGCTGGCCAACAGCTCCGCCGGGTCCGGAGGAAGCGCGCCCGCGCCCAGGAACGACAGGCCGGGCGCGGCCTCCTGGAGCAGGGCCTGGTCCAGCGTCGCGGTGCCCCGCAGCACCTCATGGAGGCCGGGGAGGTGCGCCTCGCGGAAGCACCGGTGCAGCCAGCCGCCGCGCAGGTTCGCGTCCACCAGCAGCACTCGCTTGCCCGTCTCCGCCAGCACCCACGCCAGGTTGAGGGCGACGAAGGACGTCCCCGCGCCAGGGCTCGTCCCGGTGACGGCGACGACGTGGCTGCCCGCCTCCTTCATGGCCCGCTGGAGCCGCGTCCTCAGGCCGCGCACGCATTCCACGGTGACGTCCCGGGGGATGCTGCGCGCCAGGATGATGGAGGGGCTGCGGGGGGACGTCGC
>NZ_RAWF01000524.1:0-1657 GCF_003612075.1 Corallococcus sp. CA041A | reverse complement strand
GGGGCTCAGGGGTCCCGCAGGGCGGGGATGCCGGTGGACACCTTGGCGAGCAGGGCGCGAAGCGTGTCCCGCTCATCCATGCTCAAGGGAGCCATGAGCGCGGCGATGCGGCGGTAGTGGTCGGGCATCATCCCCTGGATGAATTCGCGCCCCTTCGAGGTGAGGTGCACGGAGTACATGCGCCGGTCCTCGGGGTGATCCGTGCGGGAGATGAAGCCGTCCTTCTCCAGCGTGTCCAGGAGGCCGGTGATGGTCGCGCGGCTGCAGCTCGACAGCTCCGCGAGGTCCGCGGGGCGCAGGGTGTCCCCCGCGTCCTCCGCCGCGAACAACTGCACCAGCACGACGAAGCGTCCGTGAGACACGCCGTGCCGTGCGAAGTGCGCCTCGTAGGCCCCGGTCAGTTCATTGGAGAGACGCAGCATCGTCAGACACGTCTCGATGGCGCTGGGGTCGAGCGAGGGGAAGCGCTGAGCCATCTGCTTCAGCCGCTCGTACCGGGGCACGAGCTTCATCGGCGTGGCGTTTTTCGGGCGGGTAGGGACCAAGACGAGGCATCTAGTAAGGCCCCTAACGATTTTGCGCAAGTTGATTTCGTCGCCTGACTAAATCCTTGATTTCCCGGTCGGGGAGTGGACCGTCTGGCTACTCGACCGCCTCCACATCCGCGGCGGTGGGGCGCGTCCTCAGGAGGACGGCGGTGCGCAGCTCCGGGTGTCGCTCCTGCACGGAGCGCACGGCGCGCAGGTCGAAGGACTGCACGTCCGACCTCTGGACGAGCCCTGCCTCATGGATGAGCCGGGCGACCGCGTCGCCATGGGCTGGAGCAATGTCTGTCTTCTCTGTTGTCCGTTTGAGTTCCACATTGAAGCGCACACGGCGGGCGTTCCGGGCGCGGAGCGGGTCGCGGGATTCATGGGCGGCGTCCGCCTGGTCCGCCGCGAAGGCGAACACCTGGCTCAGGGTGGGGACTGTGTAGGGGTCCGGGAGTCCGGTGCGGTCGGCGAACGCGACGGCCTCCGGAGAGAGCGCGCGGTCGTTCTTCTGGTCCGGACGGTCCTCCAGGAGCCGGTCGCAGACGAAGCGGGCCTGGAGCTCCGCGACGGTGAGGGTCGCGATGGAAACAGGAGCGGTCAGCGGGCTTCCATCCGCGTGGCGGCACTTCATGGGGAACAGGTTCAGGTCGTGGGAGACCACGACGACGCCGTCGGCGGTGAGGACGGTGTCCAGTTCCAGCGTGGGCATCCCGTGGTCGAGCGCGGCCTCGAAGGAGGGCAGCGTGTTCTCCGGCCGTAGGTTCCGCGCGCCCCGGTGGCCCTGCGCATCGAAGCGCTTCGGGTCGATGAGCCCGTCCGCGTCCAGCAGGTCCCCAGGGGTGCCGTCGCCGTTGGTGTCGAAGTCGCGCACCGCCTGCATCAGGAGGTCCGGCTGGTCGGTGATGATGCCGTCCACGCCGCGCTGGAGCAGGGCCTGCATCGTGGGCAGGTCGTTCACGGTCCAGACGACGACCGGGTGACCGGCGGCGTGGAGGCGCTCCAGGTCGATGCCGCCTCCGGGCTGGAGCAGCTCCGCGGAGGGCGAGCACACCGGAGCGAGCGTCCGTGCGTGCGCTCGCAAGGTGTCCATGAGGCGCAGCGTGGGGTCGTCCGCGGGTGGGCGG
>NZ_RAWF01000523.1:0-1684 GCF_003612075.1 Corallococcus sp. CA041A | reverse complement strand
GTAGTCACCCCCTCTCCCTAACGGGAGCGGCGGGAACGAGGGCCGACGTGAGGGACTTCCCCTCGCGCCGGCCCTCTTCGCGTCCGGGGTTCAACGCGCTGGCGCGTCCGCCTTCACCGCGCTACGCCCGGAAGGCGGCCCGGACAGCCCGGGCCCGAAAGGACACGGACGATGAAGCCGGACATGAAGAGGCTCACGTGGGTGCTGGCGGCGGCGCTGATGCTGGGCGCCTGCGCGACGAGCAGTCCGGCGGAGGTGGCGCGCACGCCGTCCGCCACGGGCGCCGTCTCCGAGGAGGAGTTCAAGGCCATGCACACCCTGCGCACGGACGCCGCCCCCGAGCGCAAGGGCCATCCGGTGGAGCTGTCCGACGGCTCCAAGGCCTACCTGAGCCTGCCTCCGAACGCGAAGGGCCCCCTGCCCGCCGTCATCGTCATCCATGAGTGGTGGGGCCTCAACGAGCACGTGCAGGCCTGGGCGGACCGGCTGGCGGCGGAGGGCTACGCGGCGCTCGCGGTGGACCTCTACCACGGCAAGGTGGGCGCCAACCCCGACGAGGCGCTCGCGCTGGTGAAGGCCGTGGACCCGGACCAGGCCACGAAGACGCTGCTGGCCGCGCACGCGTTCCTCAAGGGAGACCCGCGCATCCAGGCCGTGCGCACCGGCAGCATCGGCTGGTGCTTCGGCGGCGGCTGGTCGCTGCGCACCGCCATGGCCATCCCGGAGCTGAGCGCGGCGGTCATCTACTACGGCCACCCGGTGACCGACCCGCAGCAGCTCTCCACCATCAAGGCCCAGGTGCTGGGCATCTTCGGCACGAAGGACAAGTCCATCCCGCCGGAGACGGTGCGGGCCTTCGAGAAGGCGCTGGAGGAGGCCGGCGTGCGCAGCCGCATCGTGGAGTACGACGCGGACCACGCC
Source organism: Corallococcus sp. CA041A (assembly GCF_003612075.1). NCBI lineage: Bacteria > Pseudomonadati > Myxococcota > Myxococcia > Myxococcales > Myxococcaceae > Corallococcus > Corallococcus sp. CA041A. The sequence continues at coordinate 763 of NZ_RAWF01000523.1, read as the reverse complement.
TTCGCCAACCCCTCCGGCGGCCGCTACGACGAGCGCGCCGCCGCGTCCGCCTGGGCGGAGACGTCCGCGTTCCTCGCGCGCACGCTCAAGCGCTGAGGACGCATCGCGGTGGGGCCAGCGGCCTTCAGTAGGGACGCTGGCCCACGTAGTTGCCCGGGGGCGCGTAGTTGCACACCCAGAAGTCCCAGCTGGACGTCCCGAAGGGCGAATTGACGGTGCAGCGCTTCGTGGCGCAGCCCAGGCGGCGCGTGTTGCGCCACACCACCTGCGTGTAGTGGCCGCAGGCCTTGCCGGACGCGCAGGCGTTCTTCGAGTAGTCGTAGTCCGCCACCTCGTCCACCCAACCCTTCACCACCGTCTTCGCGTTCAGGTAGTCCGGCGTGGCGGCGGCGATGTTCTCTCCCGCGTTGCCCCGGCCCGCGTTGTGCTCGTAATCGCAGTTGTCCACCCACTTCTGGGCGATCTCCGCCACCGCGGGGTCCCACGTGAGCGGCTCCAGCGCGGGTGACGGCGTGGGCTTCGCGGCGGCGCGGGCCGCGTTGTGGGCCTCCAGCATGTCGCGGGCGAACTGCGTCAGCTCCACGCCGCCGCCATCGGCGCTGGTGCCGCCGTCCTCCTGGACGCCCGCGTCCTTGGGCGTGTCGTCCGGGTCCCCGTCAGGGATACAAGCGAGCAGGAGGAACGGGGTGAGCAGCACGGCGGACAGGGGACGGAAGAGGGGAGGGCGTCGCATGGGAGGGATTATCCGCGCGCGGGTGGGTGT
>NZ_RAWF01000522.1:0-1689 GCF_003612075.1 Corallococcus sp. CA041A | reverse complement strand
CGGGGGTGGCGGGCGGCGTCTTCGCGGGCTCTTGCTTGCAGCCGGCGGCGAGCGCACCCACGAGCAACGCCGGCAAGAGCCAGCGGGCACGGGGAGCGCGCGCGGCCTTCGGCGGGACAGCGGACTGCGGGGACATGTTTCCTCCAGGAGGTGGCGGCGGAACCGATTTCATGCCGCGTGCCGCGCGTGGGGCTCTCGGAGGCACACGGGAAGTGCGGCCCGGCGACCACGTGCCGGCGCTCCCCCATGCGCGTCCGCGGGCCCACAGGGTGTCCAGGCAGCCACACTCGCGGGTGGCCTCCGGACGCACGGGACGCGGGATTTCGCGGTGCAGACTGGCGGTGAGACACCTCGGCGGTCAACTGGGGTCCCTGCCCGCCGGGACAAGCCCGGCGCTCAATGAGGCCTCTGCCCGCCGGGACAAGCCCGGCGCTCAATGATGCCTCTGCCCGCCGGGACAAGCCCGGCGCTCAATGATGCCTCTGCCCGCCGGGACAAGCCCGGCGGTCAACTGGGGTCCCTGCATGGCGCATGGGGGCGGTAGGGTGCGCGGCCATGGTGCTGCCCGTCCGATTCGTCCTCATGCGCCCGCGCAACGCGGAGAACCTGGGTGCCGCCGCCCGCGCCCTGAAGAACTGCGGCCTGTCCGACTGGGCCTGGGTGACGCCGGAGGTGGAGGACCTGGGACCCGCCCATCGGCTCGCGGTGCATGCGGAGGACGTGCTGGGTGGGGTGAAGCGGCCGGACACGCTGGACGCGGCGGTGTCCGACTGCGTCTGGGTGGTGGGCACCAGCTCCCGCAAGGTGGAGGGCAAGCGCCGCCTGTCGCCCCGGGCCGTGGGTGAGGAGTTGGTGGCGAGGGCGAAGCAGGGGCCGGTGGCGCTCGTCTTCGGGGATGAGAGAAGCGGCCTCACCAACGCAGAGGTGGAGCGCTGCCACGACCTGTCCGCGGTGCCCACCGCGCCGGAGCAGCCCTCCATCAACCTGGCGCAGGCGGTGCTGCTCTACGCCTACGAGGTCCGCATGGCGCACCTGGCGGACACCGCGCCGCCGCCGGGTCCCCTGCCCCTGGCCGCCACGGACGCGGAGCTGGCCCGGGTGGAGGCGACGCTGGAGACGCTCCTGGGCGCGGGCGGCTTCCTCGTGGACGAAAAGCCCGGGCGCACGGCGGTGCGGGACCTGGTCGCGCCCCTGCGCCGCTCCCGCCTCACGCGCAACGAGGCCCGGCTCTGGCTGGCCGCGCTGCATACCGTGCGCAAGCATTTCCCGGGCAGGGACGACCCCTGAGCAGGCAGGGGGACACCCCACCCCGCGCGGCGGGATGCCCGCGCATCGCTACCTTTCCAGGAACGACCGAAGCCTCACGGAAAGGAGCACCGCGTGAACCACATGCCCTACGAGCCGATGATCGTGGGAGGCACCGAGCCCGGCCCTGGCCGTCAGGCGCCAGCCCACGAAGAGGTCTTCGAGGAACCCGGCCGCACGCCCGGGACGGCGGAGGACGGCGGGCTGGAGGAGGAGTCCCACCGCATGGCGGACGGCGACGAGCCGGGCCCCACGCCGGGCTCCGCCGAGGGCGACGACCCCGACGAACCGGTCCGCCACTAAAACTGAAGGACACGCCGCCGCCTCAAGCGCGGCTACAGTGCCGCGCCCATGCCTCGCAAGCCCGAACGGCCCCCCAAGTCC
>NZ_RAWF01000521.1:0-1728 GCF_003612075.1 Corallococcus sp. CA041A | reverse complement strand
CCGCACAACAGCCGGTCCCCGCTCTGGACCGACGCGGCGCTTCAGGACCCGGCACGTTCGCAAACCCTCTCATGATGCCCCAACCCGAATCCTTGCATGTGTTGACAGGCTTTATTGGAGCATTTAGAAACATGGAATTGTAACAGCGCGGCTTGAACCGGATTCCGACGCCTTCCTGCTTCCGTCAGGAATCCCCGGGGGCCGCGCCTTCGGAGGGGGATGTCTTGAATCTGCCCCGCGCGACTTCCGGCGTCATCGTCCAGCAGCAGGACGAAGCCTTCTTCCTCATGGATACCGAGGGCGGAGAGGTCTTCCGGGTGAACGAGACCGCCGCCCGCATCTTCGAGCTGTGCCAGGGCGACACGTCCCTGGAGGGGGCGGTGGCGTCGCTGGCGCTCCGGCTGGGCGCCGCGGGCCAGGAGGAGGCCATCCGCGCCGACGTCCAGCGCACCGTGACGCAGTTCCAGGAACTGGGGCTGTGCGAGCCCTCGCGTCCCGTCTGACTTTCGCCGTCCGCTGAGTGGCTTTCTTTCCCTCGTGAGAGGGACAGGCCGGGCCATGTCCTGGCCCTTGGGAATCCCGTGTGCCCGGGTCGCCCCGGGTGCGCGTGATGCCAGACGTGAGACGTCTTTTCACGGCTGGAATGAAGCACCGGAGTGTTGGCAGGCAATGTCAGACCCCCTGTCCACACTCCGCCATGTTTCACCGCAGTGAACGCAGCAATCCATCCAGGAGAATCACCATGTACATCCAGTCCGAGATCGTCCGCGTGTCCGCCGCCACCGACAAGTGCACCTGCTCCAACGGCATGGTCATCGCCTCGACCACCGTGAGCGCGGAGTAGTCGCGCCCGTCGGTTCCCAAGTCTCAAACATCCATCCCAGGAGAACCACCATGTACATCCAGTCCGAGATCGTCCGCGTTTCCGCGTCGTCCGACAAGTGCACCTGCTCCAACGGCATGAGCGTGATCGTCGTCGCGGAGTAACGCGTTTCATGGCCGGGAGGAGGGCTGTGGTCCTCCTCCCGGCTGTGTCTTTCCTCTCACTCGCCGACACGCCCGCCCATGCTGCCCGCATCCACGCAGGTATTGCTCTTCACCCAGGCGGACGTCGGCGGACACGCGCTCTTTCGAGTCGTGCCCGTGGAGGTGTCCGTGCGCCCCGGCCAGGGACGGCTGTGGACGGACGTGTCGCGGGGCAATGCCTTCACCGCCGCGTGGCAGGACCATGCGCGCCACCTGTCCGCGGTGGGCCGCGCGCGCTACGCGCTGCCGTGGGATGAGACGGACCTGCACGTCTCGCCGCGCGGCCGGAACGTGACGCTGGATGGCCGGAGCGCGTCGCTGCCGCTGTTCGTCGCGTGGGTGGCGCTGCTCGCGGGCCTGCCGCTGCCGTCGCCCTTCCTGGGCACGGGCGTGGCGCTGGAGGCGCATGGGGAAAAGCTCGCGCCCGCGCCGCGCGAGTTCCTCCAGGGAAAGCTGGGCGTGGCGCAGTCCTACGTGAAGCAGGTGTTTCCGCGGGCGGACAGGGTGGCGGTGTTCGTGCCGGAGGGCAGCGGGTTCGACGCGGCGCCCCTGACGGCGCTGGACGTGCGGCCGGTGCCCACGCTCACGAAGGCGGTGGAGGCGGTGCTGGGGCTGAAGCCTCGTGCCGACGCGCCCGGCTCTGGAGAAGGGGTGGGGGGATGATCCGCCAGGGCGTGGGTGCCATCCGGGAGATGTATGGGC
>NZ_RAWF01000520.1:0-1757 GCF_003612075.1 Corallococcus sp. CA041A | reverse complement strand
GAGGTGTATAAGAGACAGGTGGCGAGGTGGGCGGCGGAGAGGCGGACACGCGGGACCTTTCAGGCGAGGGGCGCCAGGGACGGGAGGGGGCGCCGGGCACGCACCCTCCCCGCGTGAAAGTGATGCTGTCAAGCGGCCTTTTCGCCGCTGTTAAGCCAGGCCCGTGGACAGACCGTTCAGCGGTCAGCCCGCGCGGGCCCGGGAGCGTGAGGGCAGCTCGAGCTGGGCCTGGACGAGCCGCGAGTAGGCTCCGCCTCGAGCGAGCAACTCCGCGTGCGTGCCCTGCTCCACGATGCGGCCCTTCTCCATGACGAAGAGGATGTCCGCGCCGGCCACCGTGCTCAGCCGGTGGGCGATGGTGACGCGGGTGCATGAGAGGGATTGCAGCGCCTGCTGCACGCGCCGCTCGGTGACGGCGTCCAGCGCGCTCGTCGCTTCGTCCAACAGCAGCACCGAGGGCCGACGCACCAGCGCACGCGCCAGGGCCAGCCGTTGCCGCTGCCCTCCAGAAAGACTGGCCCCCTGATCTCCCATGGGCGTGTCGTAGCCCAGCGGCAGCGCGAGGATGTCCTCGTGGATGCCCGCGCGCGTCGCCGCGTCCACCACGGCCGCCAGCGGGATGGACGGATCCGCGAAGGCGATGTTGCTGCGCACCGACGCGTTGAACAGCCGCGTGTCCTGCACCACGATGCCCAGCTGCTGGCGCACCGAGTCGCTCTCCAGCTCCGTCAGGTCCATCCCGTCGAAGAGCACCCGCCCCGCCTCCGGCCGGTACAAACCCAGGAGCACGCGCGCCAGCGTGGACTTGCCTCCGCCGGAGGGGCCGACAATGGCCGCCCATTGCCCCGGTGCGATTCTCAGCGACACGTCCTGCAGGGACGGTGACTCCAGCGCGCCGTAGCGGAAACGGACGCCCTCCACGGTGATGCCACCGGCCAGCTTCGGCGCGGGCCGCACCTTTCGTGCGTCCTGCTCCGGGGCCGTCTCCAGCAGGTCGTCGATGCGCTCCAGGTAGCCACCAGCGAGCTGCACCTGCCCGCCCACCGCGACCAGGGAGGCCAGGGGGGCCAGCGCGCCCAGCGCCAACGCCTGCGCCGTCAGCATCGCCCCCAGCGTCAGCTCGCCGCGCAGCACCTGCCACAGCCCCGTGCCCAACAACACCGACGGCGCGCCCACCTGGAGCCCCGCCGCCAGCGCTTCCACCACGCCCTGGTAGTAGCGCTTGCGCGAGGAGGCATTGAGCTGCCGCGTGTAGAGCTCCTCCCAGTGCCCCACCGCCTGTCCCTGCGCGCCCGAGGACTTCAGGACCTCCAGGCCGGACAGCATCTCCACCGTGAAGTCCTGGGACTTCGCCTGCGCGTGCATCTCGCTGGCGAGCAGCTCCTCGCGCCGCCGCCGCGTCAAGAGCAGCACCAGCACCTGCGCCGCAGCCACGGCCCCCACCGCCAGGAGCAGCGGCCGGCTCAGGCCCGCCAGCATCCCCACCGAGGAGAGGATGAGCAGCCCGTCCAGCATCACCGCCAGCGTGGCCGCGCCCAACGCCTCGCGGATGATGGCCAGGCTGTTGATGCGCATCATCAGGTCGCCCGACGAGCGCTGCTGGAGGAAGGCATACGGCAGTGACAGCAGGTGCCGCACCAGCTGGCCCGCCATGCCCACGTCCAGCTCCACGCGCAGCCGCACCAGCAGGGCCGAGCGCAGCGACGTGGCCAGGACGTGGCACACCAGCACCAGCCCCACGCCCACCCCCGTCTCTT
>NZ_RAWF01000051.1:0-41695 GCF_003612075.1 Corallococcus sp. CA041A | reverse complement strand
TCAAACTCTCCAATTGTATTCTTGGTTTGCTTGAACCGGCGTTCCCCGAGACCCGGCTAAGGAGTCTCGGCTCGCTGATTCGTCGGCACTTCCCTCTCGCTGCGCTTTTCAGCGCTGCTCTTGAGGTAAAGCGCCCTCAAAAAATTGACTGCGGGTTTCCGCAATCCATTACTGCTTGGGCTTGCTATTTGGTTTTCAAAGACCGAGCCGCTTGTCTTGCTTCGCGACTTTTGCTACCATCTACTTCGTCGCTGGTTTTGCTTCAACCAGCGAGATGCAGCTTCTATTTCAGTTCGCACTCAGCGTCAACTTCGCTTTTTGCGTCCTGCGGGCTGCTTCGAAATTCATCGGCGCCGTCCAGTGACTTCCGCCGCTTCTTTTCGAAGGGGAGCGGCTTCTACTTCAGTGCCGTCTTCCCTGTCAACCGCTTGCTGTCAGCTTTCCTCACCGCTTTGCGTCCGTTGTGTTGCCTTCCGGACTGCTGCTTCCTCGGTGGGGCGCGGCTTCTATCTCTTCGCCGCGTTCGCTGTCAACCCGCTCGTTGACTGCCCTATTTCCTTGTCGGTGCTGCTCTCTCCTCGAAGTGCCTTCCGCGCCAGTGCGCGGGCTTCGAGGTGAGGGGCGCGGCTTCTACCACCGCCGCATCCTGTGTCAACCGTTCGACCGCTGCTTCTACTTCCCGATCTGCTCCGCCTCCCGTGAGGCGGCAACCCGCTCCGACACCTTCAACGCCCGCTGATCGACTGCCCTGCTGCGGCACCATCTAAGAATCGGTTCGGAGAATGTCAACTTCCCGTCACCGATGAGGCCGACTGCGCCTCTCCCCGTTTCTGCGTCGCTCAGGTGCCACCGGAGTGGCGCCTGCGTGTCGCCGCGAGGTGGGCGGCTTATCCATCAGGCGATCGGCCAGCGCAAGAAATTTGATGCAGACTGCCGGCGCGGTGCGACGTGGTGGAGGGGGAACCCGTGGGGCGGTTCCACCCATTCCCCAGGCGGATTTCAGCTCCCGAACCTGAGCTTGGAGAGGTCCACCCTCCCCCGCCGGCACTTCTCCGCGACCACCACCGAGCGCAGCTCCTGATAAGCGCGCTCGAAGTCGTCGTTCACCACGATGTAGTCGTAGGACGCGATTCCCCGCTCGATCTCCGAGCGGGCAGCCAGCATCCGGCGACGGATGGTCTCATCCGCGTCCGTCTGACGGTCTCGCAGCCGCCGCTCCAGTTCCTCCATGGAGGGGGGCAGCACGAAGATGAGGACCGCGTCGGGGTGCTTGCGCTTGATGGCCTGCCCGCCCTGGACGTCGATATCGAAGATGGCGGTGCCATGGCGCGTGCGGGCTTCGTCCACCACGGACTGGGGGCTGCCGTAGAAGTGGCCGTGGACCTCGGCCCACTCCACGAACTCCCCCTTCTCGATCTTCTCCTGGAAGGCGGCGACGCCCACGAAGTGGTAGTCCACGCCCTCCTGCTCCTTGCCCCGGGGGCGCCGGGTCGTGACGCTGGTGGAGAAGATGCCGTCCGGCATCTCCTTCAGCAGGCGGTGCGCGAGGGTGGTCTTTCCCGCTCCGGACGGCGCGGAGAGGACGAGGAGCAGGCCAGGCTGGAGTCCAGTGGGTTCGTTCATTCGACGTTCTGCACCTGTTCGCGGATGCGCTCGACCTCGGCCTTCATCGAGACCACGCGCGCGGAGATTTCCGCGTGCTGGCTCTTGGAGCCTGTCGTGTTCACCTCGCGGTGCATCTCCTGCACGAGGAAGTCCATGCGCCGGCCCACCGGCTCGGGGCTCGCCATCAGGAGCCGGAACTGCTCGAGGTGGGTCGCGAGCCGGGTCACCTCTTCCGCGATGTCCGTGCGCTCGGCGAACAGGGCCACTTCCTGCGCCAGGCGCTGCGGATCCACCGCGACGCCGCGCGCGAGCTCCGCGACACGCTCGGTGAGCCGCTGTTGGTAGTCACTGACCGCGCGAGGCGCGAGCCGGGCCACGTCCTGGCTCCAGCCCTCGATGAGCTTCATCCGGGCGTCCAGGTCCGCGTTAATGGACTCGCCTTCGGTGTTCCGCATCGTCTCCAGGGCCGCGAGCGCCTGCTGGAGCGCGGTCTGCGTGGCCTGGGTGGCGGACTCCACGTCCACGCCCTTCTCTTCCAAGCGGATGACGCCCGGCTGGTTGGCCACCTGCGACCAGGCGATCTCCACCGACTGGCCCATGGCCTCGGCGACTTCGCGGAAGGCGCGTGCGTATTCGCGGGCCAGGGCGACATCCACCGTGGGGACGTTGCCTGAGACGGTGGCGGCCTGCCGGCGCACCAAAATCTCCACCGAGCCTCGCGCGAGGCGGTCCTTCACCTGCTTCACGAGGGCGGGCTCGAGCGCGGACAGCTCGCGCGGCAGCCGGACCTTCACTTCACAGAACTTGTGGTTGAGCGAGCGTGCTTCCACGGAGACCTCTTCGTCCCCCACGCGGGCGCGGCCCGAGCCAAATCCGGTCATGCTCTTGAGCATCGGGCCGGGTGCTAGGGGCTTTCGGTCCCAAGGTCAAGCCAGCGTCTTGTGCCCGTTCCAATTCTGGTAGGGTCCGCCGCCGATGGCGTGGCACAAGCGGCTTGAAACGTGGGCGAAGCTGGCACTGACGCTCCTGGCTTCCCTCCTGTTCTGGCGCCCCGGACGTCGCCGTTCTCCCGGAACGCCCCTCCCCCATCCGCGCAAGGTCCTGCTCGTCCGGCCCGACAACCGCGTGGGCGAAGCCCTTCTCACCACGCCTCTGATGCGGACCCTCAAGGCACATCTCCACCCGCCTCCGGAAGTGCACGTGCTGGTGCACGCCAAGGTGGCTCGCGTCCTCCAGGGACACTCTGACGCGGACGCAGTCCTGGCGTTCGACCGGCGCCTGCTCTGGCTGGGGCCCCTGGCGCCTGGCATCCGCGCTCTCCGTCGCGCGGGCTATGACACCGTGGTGGACTGCGCCAACTGGAGTGCTCCATCCGTGACGAGCGCGCTCATCGCGCGGATGGTGGGCCCCAAGGCGGTCGTCATTGGACCCGGCATCTCGCCGGTGTCGCTGCTGCAGTCGGTGTCCGTGCCTGCCCGGTCCGACACGCGGCACGAGGCCATTCAGCGCACCCACCTGCTGACGCCCCTGACGAAGGGAGCTGTCGCCGAGGGGCTTTCGTTCCGGGAGCCGGTGCTGGGCGAGGCGTTCCGCGGCTATCTGGCGACGTTCTCCGGGACGGGTTCGCGGCGCGCGGTCATCAACCCGGGGGGACGATTGGGTGAGCGCCGCATCCCCGCCGAGGCATTCGCGGCGGCGGCCCGGGAGCTGATTTCGCTCGGCTATTCGCCGGTCGTGACCTGGGGACCTGGAGAGGAGGCCCTGGCTCGGAGCGTGATCTCCGGCGCTCCTGGGGCGGAGCTGGCTCCGGCGACGAGCATCGATGAGCTGGGTGCGCTCATGCGGACCGCCGGCCTTACCGTCTGCAACAACACCGGGCCCATGCACCTGTCGGTCGCCGTGGGCGCACCCACGCTCGCGTTCTTCCTGCGCATCGACATGGAGCGATGGGGCCATGCGGTGGCGCCCCACCGGATGGTGGACCTGACGCCCATCGTGGATGGGGCTTCTGGCGTGGGGTTGGAGCAGCGCGTGGCCTCGGAGGTCCGGTCGTTCGTCGCGGGGCGGGCCTCGCTCACGGGGTGAGCGGTCGCTCCTGCTCGGGCACCATCTGGGGGACGCCTTCCTCCACGGGCCAGGCTCGCAGGCACCTGCCGCAGCGGACTTCGGGCGGGGGGCCCTGGTGCTCTTCGAGCGGGCCCTTGCAGTGGGGACATCCCAGGATGGACCTCAGCACCGGGTCCAGGTCCATGGGCTACTTCGCGCCTTCGCGGCCGAGCCTGCGGGCCAGGTCCGTGGTGCTGTGGTCCTTCGGGTCTCCCGCCACCGCCGTCCTGCCTCCGTAAGCCCGGACCTCGTCACCTTCCGGAATGGAGTCTGGCGTGTAGTCCGTCCCCTTCACGTGCACGTCGGGCTTGAGGGCGCGGATGATGGTTCGCACGTTCGGCTCGTCGAAGACGACGACGCGGTCCGTGCAGGCCAGCGCCGCGACCAACTCCGCGCGCTCCGCTTCCGGGATGTGCGGACGGCCCGGCCCCTTGTAGGCCCGGGTGGAAGCGTCCGAGTTCACCGCCACCACCAGCACGTCCGCCAGGGCCTTCGCCCCTTCCAGGTAGCGGACGTGCCCGACGTGCAGCAGGTCGAAGACGCCGTTGGCCAGGGCCACCGTGCGGCCCTGCTCGCGCCAGCGTTCCCGCTCTTCCGCGATGGCGGCGAGGGGACGAAGCTTGTCCAGGGTGTTCATCGTGGGCTCCGCAGCGCTTCGAGGAGTTCTTCGCGGGAGACCGTCGCCGTGCCGGGCTTCTGCACCACCAGCGAGCCCGCGACGTTCGCGAGCCTCGCGGCTTCACCGAACGAGGCTCCGGCCGCGAGTGCCAACGCGAAGCTCGCGATGACCGTGTCGCCCGCTCCCGTCACGTCCACCGCCGACTTCGCTCCGTGCACGGGGATGAGGTCCACGCCGCCCTTCGCGTCGAAGACGGCCATGCCGTGCCGGCCTCGCGTCACCAGCAGGGCCTGGCAGCCCAGCTTGCGGACCGCTTCGTGACCGGCCTCCAGCAGGTCTTCCTTCGTGCGCACCGGACGGCCCGTGAGCGCTTCCAGCTCCGGCTCGTTGGGCTTGCATACCGTGAGGCCCGCGAAGGCCATGAGCGCGTAGCGGCTGTCCACGCAGACCGGGAGGCCGTCCGCGGCGAGCTTTCGCAACGCTGTCCGGACTTCGTCGCTGACGACGCCTGCTCCGTAGTCCGAGACCACCACCGCGTCCGCGTCCTTCGCGGCGGCTTCGACCTGCCTGGCGATGGCCTTGCGCATCCGGGGCGGGAGGGGGCCTCGCTGGCCCCGGTCGACGCGGAGCATCTGCTGCCTCGTGGTGCTGATGCCTCCCGCGAGGATGCGCGTCTTCGTCTCCGTCTGGATGCTTCGGCTGCTGACCGCGTGCAGCCGGATGTCCGCGGCATCGAAGAGCTTGCGCAGTTCGCGGCCCATCGAGTCCACGCCCAGGGCGCCCACCGCCGTCACCTGCCCCGACAGCGCTCGGATGTTGGCCGCCACGTTGGCCCCGCCTCCGAGATTCACCTCCGACGACTCGTACCGGACGATGAGCACCGGGGCCTCGCGGCTCACCCGGTCCGTCTGTCCGTAGAGGTAGTGGTCGGCGACCAGGTCTCCCACCAGCAACACCCGACGGCGCGCGAAGGAGAGTGGCAGGCGCGAAGACGAAGCTGCCGGACGTGAAGACGGGGCCGCTGGCATGGGCGCGCGTTGTCCCACAGCGGTCCAGCCCTCACAAGTCGCGCGTCTCTCCCTGCAGCCCGAGCGCCCGCTTCAGATGCGCTTCGCCCTCCAGGACCTCCACTCCCAGGCGCACCACCCAGGCCTCGAAGCCGGCGGGCAGGCGCACCGCGTCCTTCTCCGTCGTCACCACGAGCGCTCCGTGCTGGCGGGCCCGGGCTTCGACCTGGCGAAGCTCGTCCGCAGTGAAGCGATGGTGATCCGGGAAGAGGGCCGCGTCCCGGACCTCCGCTCCGAGTGTGGTCACGGTCTTCAGGAACCCTCCGGGCCGGGCCAGCCCCGCCAGGGCGAGCACCGGCTTTCCTTCGAGCGCTTTCGTCGCGTGCTCGGTCCCCGAAGGGTCCCACCACGCCGTGGGTCCATAGCGCGTCCGGACCCTGGGAGCAGTCACGCCTTCGAGCCATGGATTGGGGGCGGCATCTCCGGAAGCGGCTCTCAGCCAAAGGAGCGTGGCGCGGCGCAGGGCCGATGGGGGCTCGCGCAGCGGGCCTCTTGGGAGCAGTTGGCCGTTGCCGAGGCCCACGGCTTCGTCCACGACCACCAGGTCTTCGTCACGGTGCAGGCGGCGGTGCTGGAAGCCGTCGTCCAGCAGGACCGTGTCGAGGCCGAAGTCGTCCCGGGCCCGGAATGCCGCCGCGACGCGGTCCGCTCCCACGAAGAGCCGGGCCCCTTTGCACCTGCGCGCGAGCAGCAGGGGTTCGTCTCCGGCTTCCGTCACCGCGGGCAGGGCCTCCGCGCCCGTGAAGGTGAGTGGCTCCTGGGACTCGCGTCCGTAGCCTCGGGTGAGGATGCCGACCTTGCGTCCTTCGCTGATCAGCATCTCCGCGAGATGGAGGACCGCAGGGGTCTTGCCCGTGCCTCCAACGTTGAGATTGCCGATGGAGATGACCCGCAGGCCTTCGACTTGTTCGGCTCGCTTCAATCCCGAATCGTAGAGGGCACCTCGGAGGCGGACCGCTCCGCTGTAGGTCCAGGACAACAGCGTGAGCGGTGACAGGAGGGCACGACGGGTCCAGGGCTCCGGTGCCGGCGGATAGAAGATCCGCTCCAGGGCCGTGGGTCCGCCCGTCATCGCCGTGGCTCCGCTGCCTTCTGGTAGAGGGCCAGGATGTCCCGGGCGATGTGCTCGTTCGTCGGGTGCCGGGTGCCCGCCTTTGCTCCGGACAGCGTGGCGGAGAGGACGGCTTCCACCGTGGGCGCTTCCACCCTCGCGTCTGACAGCTCCGGGAGCGCGCCCTCGTTCACCGCAACCACTCGGACGCCGCAGGCCCTGGCCTGGGCCGCGGCCCTCGCGCTCCAGTCGTTTCCCAGACCGAGGATCCAGACTTCATCCAGGGCCTGCAGCCACTTCGCGAAGTCCGCTCCCTGCTGGTAGCCCGCGAACGTCACCTGTTCGGTGAGGCCTCGCTCTGTCACCTGTGTCCGCGTCGCTTCGAGCAGGGCCCCGTCGCCCACCAGTACGAGGCGAGCTTCGGGACGTTGCTGGCGGAACGCAGCGAAGGCTTCGACTCCCAGCGCGTGACGGCGGCTCTGCTGGAACGTGGAGATCATTCCCACGAGCTGCGTGTCTTCGAGGCCCAGCGTCCGGCGGAGGGCCTGGCGGTCCTGGGGGGGCTCGAACATCGGGTCCACCAACGCGGGCAGGACCTGGACGAGGCGATGCCTGCCTTCGAGCTTTTCCATCAGGTGGCTCGCGGGCACCGTGTACGCGCTCGCTTCGGGCAGCGATGCACGCAGCGAACGGGGCGCGTGGATGGAGCGGATCCGCACCGCGCCCTTCGGCGTTCCCCAGCGCGCTACGAGATGATCATGGGTGAAGTGGGCGTGGACCACGTCCACCGTCCTGCGGCGGAGGGCTCGCAGGTCGCTCCAGATTTCCCACGGTGGAGACTTCACGGACAACGTCAGGCCGCCCTCGTCCAGGAGGCCCAGTTGCTGGAAGCGGGGCACGGCGGGTTCCTCGGCGGCGATGTCCCGGCGCTTGCGGTCCACCGCCACCGTGACCTCGTGGCCCAGGGCCCGCTGCGCCTGGGCCAACAGCGCGACGTTCTCCGCTGGGCCGCTCCAGAAGGGACTCGCGAGCAGGTGCAGGATGCGCATCAGCGCTTCACCAGCGAATGGTAGAGGTCACGGAGCGCCCGGGCTTCGTGCTCGACGCCGCAGCGGCTGCGCGCTTCTTCCTGCGCGTTGCGGCCGACCTGACGGGCCCGCTCCGGTTCGCGGGTCAGTTCGTCCAACAGGTCGCGCAGGCCCTTCACGTCTCCGGGTTCGAAGAAGAAGCCCGTGCGGCCGTGCTCGATGAGCGTGTCCAGGTACGGCAGCTTCGAGGCCACCACGCAGCACCCGGAGGCCATCGCCTCCACGTGCACCAGCGAGTAGCCCTCCGCGTAGGAGGGATGCACCAGGATGCTCAGGCCCTGGTACCAGGGCTCGATGGTGGACTGCTGGCCCGCGAGGCGCACCCGGTCCTCGATGCCCTGGCGCAGCCCGTTCACCCATGCCAGGTCCGGCCCCTTCGCGAGCCCCACCAGCACCGCCTGCCAGTCCGGCCGCTGCGGCAACAGCGGCCTCAGCGCTTCGATGAAGTCGCCCTGCCCCTTCTCCTTGCGGATGCGGCCGATGACGCCGATGCCGTAACGGCCTCCCTGCTGGAGTCGGGCCCAGGCCGCGTCGCGGTCTTCCGGTGGGTGGAAGCGCTTGAGGTCGATGCCGTGCGAAATCACCGTGGAGGGGAGCGCGATGACGTCGGAGATCTGCTTCGTGAGCGACACGAGCGCGTCCGCGCCCCTGGCGAGCCAGCGGGTGAAGCTCGTGGGGGCCACCGACGTATGCCTCGTGAAGACGAGTTGGACCCTTCCTCCCAAGGCCTTCAGGAGCATCCCCGCCAGCAGCTCGTTGTTCCGGTGCGCGTGCCAGACGATGGGCTCCTGGTGCGAGCGGCGGATCAGCTCTCCCCAGGTGATGCGCGGCAGGGCCTCCGTCAGGCCGGAGCCGATGACCCGTGTCTCGTCGCCCTGGGCCAGTGCTGGCACCACGGACTCCACGTGCCGGGTCACTCCCGTGTACCGCTTGTGGAAGTGGGGATGGACGATGAGCGTCATCGAGGAGCCCTCCTTAGCGCGGCCATGGCTTCCGCGTTGCGCTCACTGGCTCCGGAGATGCGGCGCACCGTGGCTTCGGCCTGGGCTCCCAGTTGCTGCCGGCGTTCGGGATGGGCGAGGAGGTCCTCCAGCGCGGCGTGCAGGGCTTCTCCATCCGCCACTTGAATGCCTCCGTTGCCTTGCAGCACCGCGACGCTGTCTCGGAAGTTGTCCATGTGCGGGCCGAACAACACCGGCCGGCCCTGCCCCGCTGGCTCCAGGATGTTCTGGCCGCCTCGCTTCGTGAACGAGCCTCCCACGAACACCACCGTCGCCAGGCGGTAGGCTCGGGACAGCTCACCCATCGAGTCCATCACCACCACCGGCGCTCGCTCCGGGTTGCCCTGTGAGCGCAGGCCCACGGTCAGGTTCCGCTCCCTGGCGAGGGTCTGGATCCGCTCCGCCCGGTTCAGGTAGCGCGGCGCGATGACCAGGCTCAGCGTGGGCCAGCGCTCCCGTAGACGCTGATACACCTGCAACAGGATTTCTTCCTCGCCCTCGTGCGTGCTTCCCGCGAGCCACACCGGATCCGCTGGAGACAGACCGAGGGCGGTTCGCAGGGCTTCGTCCTCCGGGGCTGGCCCCGCCGCGAGGGCGTCGAACTTGGTGTTCCCGGTGGTGAGGACCCGCTCGGCCGGTGCGCCGAGGGCCTTTGCTCTTTCGGCTTCCTCGTCCTGCCGCATCAGCAGCAGGTCCATGTCCTTCAGCGGGTTTTCGATGAGGCCGAAGAGCGTCTGGTACTTCCCCACGTTCGCCGGGGAGAAGCGCCCGTTGGTCATCACCACGCTCGCTCCGGAATGCTTCGCGGCTCGGATGAGGTTGGGCCAGACCTCCGTGTACTCGAGGATGAGGAGGTCCGGCTGAAGGGCTCGCACCGCCCTTCGCGTCGCTCCCCAGAGGTCGTAGGGCACGTACACGACTCCGTCGATCTGCTTCGCCAGGCGGTCCCTTGCCATCGCATGGCCGCTGTCCGTCATCGTCGAGAGCACGATGCGGCAGCCAGGGAAGCGTTGGCGCAGGGGGCCGAACATGGGCGCCAGGGCCAGCAGGTCTCCCGCGCTGGCTCCGTGCAACCACAGCAGCGGGCCTTCTCCCTTTGGCAGGTCGCCCGGCCCGTAGAAGCCCAGCCGCTGCTTCAGCCCGTGACGCGTCTTCCGGTACACGCAGAGCACCGGGAACAGCAGCGCGAAGAGGACGTAGGTGGCGACGACGTAGAGCAGGCGCATGGGCGACGTCCCGCGCTCTATCAGATGCCCGGCGGTCTCGGCACCACTCGCACCGGGCTGGGGACAAGCCAGGGCCGCCACTCGTGGCCGAAGAAACGTCCGGGCGCGTGGGCCCAGACCTCCACCTGGACTGCTCCGGGACCGGTCAGCTCGATGTGCTGCCCGTCGGGTTGCAGGCGGCCGTCACCCCACACCCGGACCTCCACCGTGCCCGGGGTGTGTTCCGGGAGGCGGACCGTCAGCACCGTGCCCACGGGGGCTTCCCTCGTGTTCGCGTCGAAACCTTCCAGGGCGAAGCCAGCTGGCGCTCCGAGCGCTCGGAAGACGCAGAGGGCCTGGCCGCTCGCCAGCACCTGCGTGACCTGGGCCGCGGCTTCGCGCGCGTTCTGGGACAGGGGGCCCGGCAGCACGTCCGGCGGGAGCTCCATGTCGAGCGCGTTGAAGATGTCCTCGTACGCGGGCACTCCGTGCGCGTCGTTGCCGCACAGGGCGATGCGCTTTCGCTCTCGCGTCAGCTCCAGGTAGCGCTCTGTCGGGCGTGGCTCTGGGACCGCTAGCAGCATCACGCCGTGCACCGGGCTCACCAGGGAGGCGCCTACCGCGGGCAGGAGCCGGCTCACCGGACTTCGCAGCGCCTGCCGGAAGAAGGTGTCCGCGGAGTACAGCTCGAAGCCTGGGACCTGGTGCGCCGTCGCTTCGTCCTTCCAGGGGTTCTTCGTCTGGACCGGATGCGCGAGGACCGCCGTGCCTCCGGCGGCTTCCACCGCGGCCACCGCCTCTTCCGGTGGGCCCCAGGGCTTCACGCCTTCGATGGGCCTCTGCATGCCGAACGCCGCCAGATGGCCCGCGCTGGTCGAAATCTCCACCCCGGGGACGAGCAGCACGCCGTCCATCCAGGTCGCGGCGGGCGGCTTGAAGTCGTTGTGGTCGGTGAGCACCACGAAGTCGAGGCCCGCGGCCTTCGCCTCCCGGGCGACCTTCGCGGGCGTCCCGTTCCCGTCCGAGCGCGTGGTGTGCACGTGGTACGCGCCGCGGATCCACGGCTTCGCGTCCGGGACAGGCTCGACGACTGGGTAGTCCGCGAAGCCCGCCGCGAAGGCGAAGAAGCCCGCGACTCCCAGGAGCAGGAACAGCACACCGAACACCGCGCGGATCGCCAGGGAGAGGGGCCGCCTGGCCGTGATTGGCTTGCTCATACCGCCCCCCACTCGAAGGGCCTTACGTCCAGCGACACGTGGCGGCGGAGCGCCCTTCCTTGCTCTATCGCCAGGTCGGGGGGCTGCTCCGCCGTGACGACATTGGTCACGCCGCTCTCCGCTCGATGGGGCCTGACGTCCGCAGGCGCCTTGTGGCGACGCAGCGGCCTTCCAAGCGCTATCGCCAGAGCGAGGGGCCGCGTCACCGAGCCCGCCTTGCTCACGCCGCTCCCCGCTCGACGGGACCTGATGTCTGCAGGCGCCACATGGCGGCGTAGCGGCCTTCCTTCTGGAGCAGGTCCGCGTGGCTTCCGCTCTCCACGATGCGGCCCGCCTCCACCACGTGGATGACGTCCGCGCTCGTCACCGTGGACAGCCGGTGCGCGATGACCAGCGCCGTCCTGCCGGGGAGCACCTTCGCCAGCGCGGCCTGCACCTCGCGCTCGTTCTCTGGATCCAGGCTGCTGGTCGCTTCGTCCAGCACCATCACCGGGGCCTTGGATAGGACCGCTCTCGCGATGCACAGGCGCTGGCGCTGACCTCCGCTCAGGATGACGCCTCGCTCTCCGATGCGCGTGTCGTAGCCCTGGGGCAGGCCCTGGATGAAGGCGTCCGCGTTCGCCACCTTCGCCGCGGCCTCCACTTCCTCTTTCGTCGCTTCGGGCCTCGCGTGCCTCAGGTTCTCCAGCACGGTGCCGTGGAAGAGCAGCGGCTCCTGCGTCACCAGCGCGAACTGACTCCGGACGCTCGCCGCCGTGTACGTGTCCGCGTCCACTCCATCCAGGAGGATGCGCCCCTGCTGGGGACGCTCGAAGCGCAGCAGCAGCGATGTCACCGTGCTCTTGCCGCCTCCACTGCCTCCCACCAGCGCAGCCACCTGGCCCACCTTCAGGTCCAGGGTCATCCCGTCCAACGCTCGGCGCTCGCCGTAGAAGAAGCGCACGCCCTCCATGCGCAGCGACTCACGCAGCGCTGGCGCCGGCCCCGCGCCGGAGGCGTCCTCCACAGGGTGCTTCAGGTCGAGCAGCGCGAAGAGGCGCTCTCCCGCCGCTCCCGCCTGCACCGCGAACTGCGTCACCCGGCCCAGGTCCTTCACAGGCTGGTACACGAGGATGACCGCCGTCAGCAGCGACAGGAGCGCTTCTGGCTCCATCGCTCGCGTCGCCGCCGCGTACCCCAGCGCTCCCGCGAGCGCCGCCGCGGCGAGCACCTCCATCAACCCCGGCACGCCTCCTCGCGCCCAGGCCGCGCCCACCACCGCTTCCTCGTGGGCCCTCGCGTAGGACTCGAAGCGCGCCAGCTCCGCCTCCTGGCCGTTGAAGGCCTGGATGGTGCGCAGTCCTCCCAGCCCTTCGTGCAGTTGGCCCGCGAGCTGGCCCAGGTGGGCCTGCCCTTCTCGCGTTCCCTTCAGCACCTTGCGCGTCAGCCTCGATGCGGGCAGCGCCGCCAGCGGAATCACCGCCAGCATCAGCCCTCCGAGCATCGGGCTCATCGCCAGCGCCACTCCCGCGAGCACCAGCACCTGAATGGTGTCTCGCAGGTACGAACCCACCGTGTACATGGCGGCCAGCTCCACGGCCATCACGTCCGAGGAGAAGCGGCTGAGCAGATCTCCCGTCCGCTCCTTTGACAGCTGCGACGGCGACAGCGCCGTGAGCCGCAGGAACAGGTCGCGCCGCAGGTCCTTCACCACTCGCTGCGCGAACAGGCCCATGAAGTAGAACTGGCCCAGGTACCCCACGCCCTTCACCGCGCCCACGCACAGCACCAGCACCGGGAAACCCCAGAGCGCCGCCTCGCGCGGCAGGTTCGCCAGCCAGGGCACCCGGTGCGCGCTCGCGAAGCCCTCCTCGCCTCCCGACAACAGGAAGCGCAGCGCCGGGCCCAGCAGGTACGCGTACGCGCCCGTCGCGAGCCCCAACACCGCCATGCACGCGAAGGCCAGGACGAGGATTCCCGCGTGCGGTTTCGCGTAGCGGAGCAGCCGCCAGAGCGCGTGATGCATGACTACTTCACCACCTTCTGCAACGCCGCCCTCGCGAGCACCGAATACGGGTTCAGCTCCAGCACCTTCATCAACTTCTTGCGCGCGAGCGGCACGTCGTCCAGGTCGATTTCGATGATGGCCGCGATGATCTGCGCCCGCTCCAGGTACGGGTCCAACGTCAGCGCCTGCTTGAGCACCTTGCGCGCCGCGAGCGCCCGCTGCATCAACGGCCCGGGCGAACCCCGGTACTTCGCCCAGGCGAGGTACGAGTAGTACTCGGGCTCACCGCCGTTGAGCGACACCGCCTCCTCGAAGCCCTGGATGGCCGCCTTGTAGTCGCCCCGCTTCATCGCGGACTCGCCCCGGCGCAGTGCCAGCTCCGCGTCCACGTTGATGGCGGTCGCGCGGCCCACCACCTCCTGCCGGCTGAAGAAATACTGGAGATAGGCGCGGCGCTTCTCATCCACGCTCAGCACGCGGTACGCCGCTGACAGCTTCTCCTGCACCTGCTCCAACAGGTCGCGCAGGTCGGAGAGGTCGAACTCCGCGTAGGTGTCCGGGTGAAAGCGCATCGCCGTCTCGTGGTACGCGCGCTCCACCGCCTCCTTGTCCGCCGCGAGGTCCAACCCCAGCCCGCCGAAGTAGCTGCGCGTGATGATGCGCACCGCTTCCTCGCGCAGCGCCGCCGCTGTCTCCGCGGGCAGGCTCTTGCGCTTGCGCGGCGCGATGACGTCCGGCACCGCCGCCGCGCTCAACACGTCTGTCCCCGTGGCCACCGGCGTCGCGGAGAACGTCACCCCGCCCGTCAGCTTGAGGAACCACAGCAGCGTGTACGCCGCCCGCAGCTCCGCGCGCCCGTGCGCCAGCAGGTCCTTGAGCACGATGCGGCCGTTCACCTGCATGGCCAGCTTGATGTCCTCCGTGTCCAGCGCCATCGACTGGAGGTCCCGGCCGAAGTCCGCCGAGCGCACCGGGTACTCGTTCAGGTGCGCCTTGAGCGCGTTCGCCACCACCCGCAGGGGCATGCGCCTGCGCGCGGCCTCCAGCAGCGGGGCCAGGGCGGGCTGATCCACGGAGGCCACTTCGGAGGAGAACTCGTCGCCCGCGTAGAACGCGTACCGGCCCTCGCGCATGGCCAGCACGCGCCCTAACCGGTCCCGGGTGAAGTCGCGCAGAAGTGCCAGCAGGTCTTCGCCCACCGCCTCCACGCCCACGTCCGCCAGCGCCGCGCCGATGCGCAGGCCGGAGGCGAGCGACTCCACCACCGGCTGCTCCTGCGCCTCCGTGAGGACCCGACGCTCGCGCAGGAAGCGTGGCAGCGCGTCCTCCTTCGCGGAGGAGTCGAAGTTCACCGGCCCGCCTCGCAGGAAGAACACCCGGCGCGACAGACCCTTGAGGGCCACCACCAGCACGCCGTCACGGCGCAGCCGGTAGAGCGAATGAAGGAGCGCCGGCAGCGGGAAGGCCTTCAGGTCCCCCGCCGCCACCGCGGGCCTCGACAGCGTGGCGGACAGGCCCGTGAGCGTGATGGCCTGCGCGGCCTTCACCAGCGCCTCCAGGCGAGGCACCAGCTCGCCCGGCTTGAGCGGATCCGGGATGTACGCGTTGACCTTCAGGTCCAGCACCGAGCTCACGCCCTTCGCGCGGCCCAGGTGCCCCTTGTCGATGGCCACGATGGGCACACGCCCACCCTGGCTGTGCCCTCGGATGAGGTGCACGACGTGCTGTCCCTCCACTCGCGGAAGGTCCACGCCCAGCACCACCACGTCCGGGTTGTCCGCCGAGAAGTGCTCCAACGCCATCACGGCGTCATTCACCGCCCGAACGGTGTACCCGGCCTGCGAGAGCAAGCCCGTCAGGTGCTCCAGGGTCGGGGGGTGGCTCTCAGCGAGCAGAAGCGTCTTCAAGGGGGCCGCAGTCTACAACCTCCCTCCCTCCGCGCATCAGCTACGATGAGGGTCTTGCCTCCCATGACGCAGCCATCCTCCCCCCGCATCCTCGTCGTGGCCGGCGAGGCCTCCGGCGATACCCACGCCTCGGAGCTCGTCGCCGCACTCCAGGCCCTGCGCCCCGACCTCACCTTCTTCGGCATGGGAGGCGCCCGGCTGGCCGCCCGGGGGGTGGAGCTCATCCACGACGCCCGCGAAGTGTCCGTCATGGGCATCACCGAGGTGCTCCCCCGCATCCCCCGCATCCTGCGGATCATGAAGGACCTGGCCCAGGCCGCCGAGGAGCGCCGTCCCGTCTGCGCCATCCTGGTGGACATCCCGGACTTCAACCTGCGTCTGGCCAAGAAGCTCAAGGCCCTGGGCATCCCCGTGGCCTACTACGTGTCCCCGATGATCTGGGCCTGGCGCCGGGGCCGCGTGCGCACCATCCAGCGGCTGGTGGACCGGATGCTCTGCATCCTGCCCTTCGAGGAGGACTTCTACCGGGAGGCCGGGGTGCCCGCACGCTACGTGGGAAGTCCCGTGCTGGAGCAGATGCCCAAGGCCGCCAGCGCCCTCGAGTTCCGGCAGCGCCTGGGCCTGTCCCAGGACGCGCCCACGCTCGCGCTGCTGCCCGGCAGCCGGATGAGTGAGATTCGCCGCATCCTGCCCACCCTCGTCCGGGCCGCGAAGCAGCTGGCCTCCGAGCGGCCGGGGCTCCAGGTGGTGGTGCCGGTGGCGCCCACCATCGCCAAGGAGGAAATCCTCTCCCGCTTCGAGGGCAGCGGCGTGACGCCGGTGCTGGTGGACGGGCGCGCCCCGGAGGTGGTGGGCGCGAGCGACGCCGCGGTGGTGGCCTCCGGCACGGCGGTGCTGGAAGCGGGGCTGATGGAGCGTCCGCTCGTCGTCGTGTACCGCGTGTCGCTGGTGACGTATTGGGTGGGCCGGCTGATGCTGAAGGTGGCCTTCGTGTCGCTCATCAACCTGCTGGCGGGCCGGCGCGTGGTGCCGGAGCTGCTCCAGGGGGAGATGACCCCGGAGAACATCGCCTCCGAGGTGCGGCGCGTGTGGCTGCCGGGTGAGCCCCGCGACGCCATGGTCCAGGGCCTGGCCGAGGTGCGCGGACGCCTGGGTGAGGTGGGAGCCGCCCACCGCGCGGCCCAGACGGTGCTGGAGCTGTTGCCCCCGCGCCATGTCTCCTGACCCGGAGAACCGACCGGGTTGGCGTCGGGAGTGCTGTTCCAGCGCCGGGTTTGGGGTATGTCCGCCGGGTCATGAACCGTGCGCTGGTCTGCATCCCCACCTACAACGAGCGGGACAACATCGGCCCCATCACCCAGGCGGTGCTGGCGGCGGACCCCCGTGTGGACATCCTCGTCGTCGACGACAACTCGCCCGACGGGACGGGACAGCTCGCGGATGAGCTGGCCGCGAAGGACCCGCGCGTGCGCGTGCTCCACCGCGAGAAGAAAGAGGGCCTGGGCCGCGCGTACCTGGCCGCCTTCCGGTGGGCCCTGGCCGAGGGCTACACGTACATCCTGGAGATGGACGCGGACTTCAGCCACGACCCGCGCTACCTGCCCACCTTCATGGACGCCGCGGAGGGCGGCGCGGACCTGGTGCTGGGCTCGCGCTACGTGGATGGCGGCGGCACCGTGAACTGGGGCGTGGGCCGGAAGATCATCAGCCGCGGCGGTTCGCTCTACGCGCGCAGCATCCTGGGCGTGGACGTGCGCGACCTCACCGGCGGCTTCAAGTGCTTCAACCGCCGCGTGCTGGAGAGCATCAACCTGGATGAGGTGCGCAGCACCGGGTACGCGTTCCAGATTGAACTGACCTACCGCACCCTGCGCAAGGGCTTCACCGTGCGCGAGGTCCCCATCGTGTTCGAGGACCGGCGTGTGGGGCACTCGAAAATGAACAAGAAGATCTTCGTCGAAGCGCTGGGCATGGTCTGGAAGCTGCGCTTCACGGTCTAGAGCACCATGTCGATGTCCGCGATGGTGTCCACCTTCCTCGTGTCGCTGTCCGCCATCTTCTTCGTGGTGGACCCGATTGGCGTCGTGCCGCTGTTCCTGGCGATGACGGCGGGGGACACCAAGCAGCAGATTCGCAGCACCGCCCTGCGCGCCTGTCTGGTGGCGTGCGGGATGATGCTGTTCTTCGCCGTCTTCGGCCGCGTCATCTTCCAGGTGTTCGCCGTGTCGCTGGGCGCCTTCCGCGTGGCGGGCGGCATCCTGCTGCTGATTACGTCCCTGGACATGCTGCGCGCCCGTCCGTCCTCCACGCGCACCAGCCCCACGGAAGAAGAAGAAGGCGTGGTGAAGGAGGACGTGGCCATCGTCCCGCTGGCCATTCCGCTGCTCGCGGGGCCGGGCGCCATCGCCACCGCCATGGTGCTGATGGCGCGCTCCGGGACGTCCTTCGTCTCCGCGCTGCCGGTGGTCGCGGCGGTGGTGCTGACCTTCACCGCGACCTACTTCATCCTCAACGCGTCCAGCCTGGTGCAGCGGGTGCTGCGTCAGTCCGGCGTCGCCATCCTGGAGCGTGTGTCAGGCCTCATCCTGGCCGCCATCGCGGTGCAGTTCATCGCGGACGGGGCGAAGGACCTGCTCAAATAGCGTCCGCGCCCGCCACCCACACGGCGCCGTCCTTGCGCACGGTGCCCTGGGGACGGCCGTCCATGGTGAGGCGGTCCGGGCTGGAGCGCTGCGCGTCGTACGCGTAGCCGCCCTGGACCTCCTGCAGGTACACCACCACGGCGTCCACGACGTTCTCCTGCACGACCTTGAACGACTCGTTCGCGCACTGGGTGTCGCCGGTGAAGAAGCGCTCCAGCGTGGCCTCCTCCGGGTGGCGCACGTAGACGACCACGGGGGCCCTCTCCTCCTTGCCCTCGGCGACGAACTTCTGGATGGCCTTCGCGGGCGCGGGCTGGCGCATCAGCGCCTGGAGGAGCGTGCACTTCTCGTCCTCGGCCTGCACGCGCTGCTCAAGGGGCACGGAGTGCGCGCAGCCCACCGTCCCCAAGAAGCCCAGGCCCGCCACGGCGAGCGCCCAACGGATGCGAGCAAGTTCCACCATGTGACACCTCAAGGCTTGCGCCAGCGAGGGGCGAAGGGCGCGTTCGTCAGGGACGGGTCCTCCACCGCGATGATGTATTCGGCGCGGCGGTTGCCCGCCTCCGCCGTCTCGTCCGGCGTGGGCACCGCCGGGGACTGCTCACCAAAGCCCTCGTAGAACACTGGTACCTTCAGGCCGCGTTGGCGGAAGTAGGTCGCGATGCTCTTCGCCCGCTTGAGCGAAAGCTCGCGGTTGTCGTTCGTGCTGCCCACCGTGTCGGTGTGCCCGAGCACGTACAGGCGCAGCGACGCCCAGCGGCCATACTTATTCAACGCCTCCGTGATGCTCTTGTAGCTGGCGTCCAGCTTGCCCTTCTCCGCCGAGGGAACGTCCGAGCGGCCGGAGGCGAAGGTCACCTCCTCGTGCGGGATGTCCACCTGCCACGGGTAGAGGTCCACGCCCGTGTAGAAGTCGGAGGTGTCGTAGGCCCTCAGGCGGATGTGCATCACCTTGCCCTCCGCCGGCAGCCACTTCACTTCCAACGGCGTGCCCGCGGGCGCGCCCTTGAAGTCCACGTCGCCCGCGAAGGCCGTCTTGCCGGTGTCCATCTTCACCGTCACTTCCGTCTTCGCGGCCGGGCGCGACAGCGTGAAGCGCAGCTTGCGCCCGGGCACGTCCACGTCCTCCGGGCGAACCTCCAGCTTCAGCGGGCCGTTGAGCTCCGTGTCGAACGAGAGAGGCATGGAGCCCGGCTCCGCCCCGCCCGGGAACCGCACGGTGAGCTCGCCCTCGTAGTGGAACTTCCCTTCCGGCTGCTCCAGGGCGAGGCGGCGGGTGATGCCCGGCTTGCCGCCCCCCTTGAGCTCCACCGCCTTGCCGTCGCTGCGCTTGAGCTTCACCTCGAAGCCGTCGATGGGCTCTTCGATGTGGATGACCAGCGTGGGCACGCCTTCACCCAGCGCCGCCTTGCCCTCCAGCGATACCCGGATGGCCTCCGCGGAGGCGGTGAGCGGCAGGCCCAGCAGGGCCAAGAGAGGTAGGAGTCGAACGGACATGCGGCGTCAACCTCGGCGTCGCGGGGGAGGTGGGGAGGCAACTCCAGCCCGGGGGAACGGATTCCCGCGGAAGCCTACCGCACGCCCACCAGGGTGATGCCTCGCGCGGTGGCCCCCGCGAAGAGTGCGGGTGCGTCCAACAGCACCGTGCGCCCTACCTCCAGCGCCAGCACCCGGGCGCCCACCTCCGCCATGACCTCCAGCGTCCGAGGCCCCACGGCGGGCAAGTCGAAGCGCAGGTCCTGCTCCGGCTTGCAGCGCTTCACCACCACCGCGCCCGGGCCGCCCAGCTTCGCGCCCCGGCGGATGGTCTCGTCGGTGCCCTCCACGGCCTCCAGCGCGAGCACGTGGCCGTCACGCACCACCACCGTCTGGCCCACGTCCGCCTGCCCCAGGAGCACCGCCACCTCGCGGCCCAGGGCCACGTCCTTCTCCTGCGCGGGCTTGAGCGTGGGGCCCGCCAGGTGCCCTTCGGGGCACAGCACCTCGCCCAGGAAGTCCGTGGGCGCGATGATGGTGATGCCCTGGGATTCGAAGTCCGCGGCCACGGCGCGCAGGAGCGCGTCGTCCCGGAAGCTGCGCAGGCGGGAGATGATGCGCACCGCGCCCAGGTCCGGACGGGCATCCGTGAGAGCGCGCACGCGGCCGATGCCGCCCGCCATGGCCGCCCGGGTGACACCCGCCTGGCGGAAGACCTTCTGGATGCGGCCCACCTGCCCCACGCGCACCCAGGCGAAGTGGCCGACCTCCTGCTCCAGCGCCGGGTCCGTCTCTCCCCGGTGCGCGGCCACCACGACCTCCAGGCCGCGCGCACGGGCGGCCCGCGCGAAGAGGAAGGGAAGCTGGCCGTTACCGGCGATGAGCCCGATGCGCTCCACCCACTCCCCTCCGTTCCCTCGTGAAGAGGCCTAGCGCGTGACGCCGCGCTTGCTCGTCTCCACGAACCGCACCAGGTGCTCCACTTCCGGGTGGCTGGAGAGCTCCCCGCGAAGCTGCGCGAGCGCGTCCTGAAGCCCCAGCTTGGAGCGGAAGAGGATGCGGTAGGCCTCCTTCACACGGCCAATCTGCTCCTCGGTGAAGCCGCCGCGCTCCAGGCCCACGGTGTTGAGGCCCACCAGCGTGGCCCGGTCGCCCTGCACGGTGCAGTACGGGGGCACGTCCATGGTGACCATGGAGCCGCCGGAGATGAACGCGTAGCGCCCCAGCCGGGTGAACTGGTGCACCGCGACGAGGCCCGAAATCTTCACCGCGTCCTCCACCACCACGTGGCCCGCGAGCGCGGCCCCGTTGGCGAGGAGGACTTCATTGCCCACGACGCAGTCGTGCGCGATGTGGCTGTTGGCGAGCAGCAGGTTGCGGTGGCCCAGGCGCGTGGCGCCACCACCGGCCACCGTGCCCAGGTTCACCGTGACGAACTCACGGATTTGATTCTCGTCGCCAATGACGAGCTCCGTGTCCTCGCCCGCGTACTTCAGGTCCTGGGGCGCCGCGCCCACGGAACAGAACTGGAAGAGGTGGTTGCGCTCCCCCAACGTGGTGCGGCCCTCGATGACGACGTGCGGCCCGATGCGGGTGCCCGCGCCAATGACGACATGGGGCCCGATGACCGAGAACGGCCCCACCTCCACGGTGTCGTGGAGCCGGGCTCCCGGATGGACGACCGCGGTGGGATGAACCTGCGCCATGTCCTTCTCTCCTCAGCAGCGCGAATGACGCGCCCTACGGCGCCGCGCTCTCGTCGCCCTTGGCGGCCTTGTTCTTGTCCACCACGGTGGCGAGGAACTCCCCTTCCGCCACCCTGGCGCCATCCACCGACGCCACACCCTTCGTCTTCCAGATGGCGCCCTTGTGGCGGATGACTTCAATGTCCAACTGGAGCCGGTCCCCGGGCACCACCGGCTTGCGGAAGCGCGCGTTGTCCACGCCCATCAAGTACGTGACGAGCCGCGTCGGGTCCATGGCTTCCGTCTTATACGCAAGGATGGCCGTGGCCTGGGCGAGCGCCTCAAGGATCAGCACGCCCGGCATCACCGGGTGCCCCGGGAAGTGGCCGTTGAAGAAGGGCTCGTTGATGGTGACGTTCTTGTAGGCCGTGAGCTTCTGGCCCGGCACGATTTCCACCACCCGGTCCACCAGGAGGAACGGGTAGCGGTGCGGCAGCAGCGCCTGGATCTCGCCAATGTCCATCATCCGCCCTTCTCCTTCTCCAACAGCTCCACCCTCTTGCGAAGGGCGCGCACTTCCTTGAGCAGGTCCGCCAGCTGCCCCGACGCGGCGCTGGCGCGCAGCCATTCCTTGTGGGGGATGGCGGGGCTGCCACTGACGACCTGCCCGTCCGGAACATCATGGGCGACGCCTGACTGCGCGCCCACCTTGGCCAGGTCTCCCACGCGGATGTGGCCCACCACGCCCACCTGCCCCGCGAGCACCACGCCGGTGCCCACCTCCGCCGAACCCGAAACGCCCGCCTGCGCGCAGATGAGCGACAGCGGACCCACGCGCACGTTGTGGGCGATCTGAACCAGGTTGTCGAGCTTCGTCCCCTGGCCCACCACCGTTTCACCCACCGTCGCGCGGTCGATGCAGGTGCAGGCCCCAACTTCCACGTCGTCCTCGATGCGGACGATGCCCACCTGGGGAATCTTGAAGTGGCGGGGGCCGTCCTCGCCCTCCGCGTCGAACGCGAAGCCGAAGCCGTCCGCGCCCACCACCGACGAGGCGTGGAGGATGACGCGCGAGCCCACCACGCAGTTCTCGCGCACCGTGGCGTGCGGGTAGAGCACGCAGTCGTCGCCGACGCGCGCGCCTTCACCCACGTAGGCGCCGGAGTGCAGCACCGTGCGGGCGCCGACGTGGGCGCCCTTCTCCACCACCGCCCCGGCCTTCACCGTGGCCTCCGGGTGCACCGTGGCCTCCGGGTGCACGTGGGCCGCCGGGTGGATGCCCGCGGCGGGCCGCGTGGCCGGGTGGAGCAGGGCGAGGAGCTTCGCGTAGGCCAGGTGCGGGTTGGGCACCCGCACCAGGGCCACGCCGTCGCGAGCGGTGGCATCCATCCCCACCAGCACCGCCGAGGCGCGGGTGGCCTCGAACTGCTTGCGGTAGCGGGGGTTGCCGTAGAACGACACCTCTCCCGGGACTGCCTCCTCCAGGCCGTTCAGGCCATGGACGAGCAGTCCGGGGTCGCCGAGGAGCTCACCCCGGACGTGGGTGGCGATGTCCCCCAGCCGGTGCGCGTTGGATGCGGATGGCACGGGGGTGTCCAACGCCTACTTCTTGACCGGGGCGTCCTTGGCCGCCGGCGCGGGCTTCTTGGAGGCGCTGTTGTTGTAGCTGCGCACGACCTCGTTGGAGATGTCGTACTGGGACAGCGCGAAGACGATGCCGGAGTCGCGCTTGTCCAGCACCATGCCCAGGCCGTCCCGCTCCGCGATGGAAGCGATGACCTGGTCGATGCGGTTGACGATGGGCTCCATCTCCTGGCGCTCCTTGTTGGCGGCCTCGGCGCGGCTGCGCTCGTACTTCTGCGCCAGCTCCATCACCTTCTTCTGGAGCTCGGTGGCCTTCTGGGTGCGCGTGGCCTCGCTCATGGCGCTGGCCTGCTTGTCCAGGGTGTCCTTCTCCTTGCGGAGCGTCTCCTGCTCCTTGTCGATCTCCTTCTGGCGGTCCTCCAGCCACTTCTGGAGACGGGCCTTGGCGGCCTTGCCGTCATCCACCTCCAGCAGCACGCGCTGCAGGTCGACGTAGGCCACCTTGAGCTCGGCGGCCGAAGCGGCAACCGGGAGGGCGAGCGACAGGACAGCGGCGGCGGCCGCCAGGGTGCTTCGAAGCGACATGGGTCAAGGCTCCTCGGAAAGGGTGCTGCAGGCTCCGACGTCCGCCATCCCGGCCTGTTCACTTCCGCCCGGGTAGGGCGGAGAAGGACGTACCGGGAAGGCCTTGGGGTCAATGCCTATCAGAAGAAGTTACCGATCGTGAACTCGAACAGGATGGAGTCGTCCGACGGCCGCTTGGTCAGCGGGATTCCCCACTCGAAGCGCAGGGGTCCGATGGGCGAGAACCAGCGGAAGCCGAAGCCCGCCGCGTGGAAGAGGCCCAGGGGCAGCTTGTCCTGCCGGTCCTCGAAGAACTTCTCGTTTGAGCCGAAGGCATTGCCGGCGTCGTAGAAGAGCACGCCGCGCAGGCCGGCCTTCTCGAAGATGGGGAACTCCAGCTCGAAGTTGAAGATGAGCTGCTTGTTGCCGCCCACCCGGAACTCGGTGACGTTGGCGTCCGGGTTGTCCGCGCGCGGCACCAGCAGCGTGGGGCTGATGCTGCGCAGGTAGTAGCCGCGGATCGTGTTGATGCCGCCCACGTAATAGAGCTCGCTGATGGGCAGCGGCTTGCTGGAGTCCAGCTGCTGCACGTAGCCCATCGTGGCGTTCGTCTTGAAGACGAAGCCCAGCGGCAGGGGGAAGTACAGGCGCGAGTAGGCGGTGTAGCGGTTGAAGAGGAACGTGCCGCCCAGGAACGAGGGCGCCGTCTCCACCGAGCCGTAGTGGATGAAGCCGCGCGACGGGAAGAGGCGGTTGTCGCGCCGGTCGAAGGACACGGACAGGCGCAGCGCGCTGGTGACGCCGGACTGGAACTGGTTGGCGAGCAGCACCGCGCCAATGCCCTGCCCCGCCTGCACGTCCACGTACTCACGCGAGTAGCCGACCGTGGCGAGCACGTCGTCCACCAGCTGGCGGCCCAGGGAGATGGTGCCGCCCGTGGAGTTGCGGATGAAGCCTTCGTAGTCCGCCTGCACGCGGAAGAACTCCGCGGACAGGAGGTAGTTCGTGTCCAGGAAGTACGGGTCGTAGAACGACAGCTGGACGAGCGAGCGCAGGCCCGAGATCTGGGCGGACGCGGACACGCTCTGGCCCCAGCCGAGGAAGTTGTTCTGCGACACCTGGGCCGTGAAGATGAAGTTCTCCACGTTGGAGAAGCCGAGGCCCACCTGGAACGTGCCGGTGGCCTTCTCCTTCACCTCCACCTGCAACACGATGGCGTTGTCGGTGCTGCCCGGGTGCTGGGTGATTTCGACGGTCTCGAAGAAGCCCAGGGCGGTGACGCGCTCGCGGCTGCGCTTCACGCCGGTGCCGTTGTAGAGCTCGCCTTCGTAGACGCGCAGCTCGCGGCGGATGACCTTGTCGCGCGTCTTCGTGTTGCCGACGACGTCGATGCGCTCGATGTTGACGAGCGGGCCCTTCTGGATGTCGAAGGTGAGGTCCACCGTCCGGTCTTCCGCGTTCACGGAGGTGACGGGGTTGATGTTGGCGTACGCGTACCCCTTGTCGAAGTACACGTCGGAGATGGCGGAGATGTCCGTGGAGAGCTGGCCGCGGTTGAAGCGTTCCTTGGGGCGCGACTTCATCAGCCGCAGCAGCTCTTCCGGAGGGCGCTCCAGGTCGCCCGCGAAGTCGATCTTCCCGATGTCGTACGACTCACCCTCGGTGATGTGCAGGGTGATGTAGATGTCGCGCTTGTCCGCGGACAGCTGCACGGTGGGCTTGTCCACGCGCACGTTGATGAAGCCGCGGTCGTAGTAGGCGATCTGGATGACCGCGAGGTCGCGCTGGAAGGCCTCTTCGCGGTAGGTGCCCTCGCCGGTGAAGAAGGACAGGAAGCCGCCCTCCTTCGTGATCATGGTCGCCTTGAGCTCCTCCGGGGACACCTTCTCCGCGCCCTGGAGGATGATCTGCTTCACCATCACCTTCGAGTGCTCGTTGATGATGTAGACGACGGTGACCGCGGCGCCGCCTTCGACCGGCTCCAGCTTGTAGGTCACCTCCGCCAGGAAGTAGCCCTTCTCGACGTACTTCTCCTGGATCTTCTTCTGCGTGGCGCGCACGGCCTCGATGTCGAGGATGGTGCCGACCTTGAGATCCAGCTGCTCCTTCAGGTCCTCCGCGTTGAGCTCCTCGTTGCCCTGGAGCGCCACGGCGCGGATGGTGGGCCGCTCCGACACGCGCACCACGTACGCGATGCCGTTGGCCAAGCGCTGCGCGAGCAGCTGCACGTCCGTGAAGTAGCCCAGGGCCCAGATGGCGCGGAGGTCCTCCGCGGAGCGGGTGAGCGCGTCACCGACCTGGGTGCGCATGGCGCGGCGGACGGCCTCCGACTCCACGCGGCGGTTGCCCTCGATGCGGATCTCCACCACGCGATCCGAGGGGGAGACGTTGGTGTCCTCGTCGTCCGGAGAGGACGCCAGCGGCGCGTCCGCGCCCGAGGGAGGGCCCCCATCCGGAGGCGATACGGGCGTGGCGGCGGGAGTGGACGGGGGGAGGACGACGGGCGAACCCGCGTCCACGTCCACCTGGGCGTAGGCAGCAACGGGCCCAAACGCCCACAGGGCGACCGCCAGCAGCGGGAGCAATGACTTGCGCAGAACGGTGAGCCTCAAGTGCAGTCCGGCCAGGAAAAGGCGGGGCAATGTACGGGATGGGGGGAGGGCCCCTCAATCCAAAAGCGCGCGGCCATCAGGCCTCCGACACCTGCCCGCCGGCCAGTCTCAGACGGCGGGGCATGGAGCGAGCAAGCGTCTCGTTGTGCGTGACGACGACGGCGGTGATTCCCAGGTCCCGGTTCACTTCCCGGAGCAGCTGGTGGATACCCTCGCCTGTCGTGGGATCCAGGTTGCCCGTGGGTTCGTCCGCGAGCAGCACCGCGGGCTTGAGCACCAGCGCGCGCGCCAGGGCCACGCGCTGGGCCTCGCCGCCGGACAGCTCACCGGGGCGGTGGTCCACGCGGCTGCCCAGGCCCACGCGCTCCAGGAGCTCACGGGCGTAGGCGTAGGCGGGGGTGCGGTCCTTGCGCTGGATGAGCGCGGGCATGGCCACGTTCTCCAGCGCGGTGAACTCCGGCAACAGGTAGTGGCTCTGGAAGACGAAGCCGATGGTGCGGTTGCGGAACTCGGCGATCTCCGCGTCGTTCATGGAGAAGACGGACTTGCCGTCGAAGAGGACTTCACCGGCGGCGGGGGCGTCCAGCGTGCCCAGCACGTGCAGGAAGGTGCTCTTTCCCGCGCCGGACGCGCCAATCATGGAGACGAGCTCGCCGGCGTTGATGTCCAGGGACACGTCGCGCAGCACGTCAATGCGCTTGCCGTGAAGGAAGTAGCTCTTGAAGACGTTGCGGATGGACAACAGCGCCATGGCTACTCCGCCTTCAGACCTTCCACCGGTTCCACGCTGCTCGCCTTGAGGGCCGGGTAGATGGACGCCAGGTAGGTGACGAGCACCGCGATGATCACCGCCAGCGCTGTCTGCACCGGTTCGATGCGCACCGGCAGCGCGGGGATGTAATAGACCTCCGGATCCAGCTTGATGCCGACCTTCTCGATGAAGAGGCACCACGCGAGGCCGGAGAACAGGCCCAGCACGCCGCCGGCCACGCCAATCTGGAGCCCTTCGGCGAGGAAGATCTTCACGATGCCGCCGTCCGGGACGCCCAGCGCCTTGAGGACGGAGATCTCCTTCCGCTTCTCCAGCACCAGCATGATGACCGTGGCGACGATGAGGCCCGCGGCGACGATGATGATGATGGACAGGATGATGCCCATCACCAGCTTCTCCAGGCGCAGCGCGGAGAAGAGGTTCTTGTTCATCTCGCCCCAGTCGCGCGCGCGGTAGGGGTAGCCGCCCAGCACGCGCACCACCTGGTTGGCGATGCGGCGCGCGTCGTCGATGTCCGCCACCTTCAGTTCAATGCCGGTGGCGCCCTTCACGGCGAAGAAGTCCTGCGCTTCCTTGAGCAGGATGTAGACGAACTTGGAGTCGTACTCGTACATGCCCGAGTAGAAGACGCCCGCCACCCGGAACGCGCGGCTCTTGGGGATGGGACCGGACGGCCCCAGCTCCGTGCCCAGCGGGGACACCACGTTCACCCGGTCCCCCACCACCACGCGCAGCGAGGCCGCCAGCTCCCGGCCGATGATGATGCCCGGCAGCACCGTGGGCTTCGCGGGCTTGGAGGGCTTGCCAATGATGGGGTCCTCCTCCTCGGCGTCCTTCTTGCCTTCCGCGTCCTCCACCGCGCTGCTGGGGAGGATCTTCGCGGGCTGCTCCAGGTGGCCCAGGTCGCCACCGGGCAGGATGTTCTGCGGCAGGTCCGTCACCGAGCCGACCGTGTTCGGGTCGATGCCCTTGATGATGACGCCGTCGACGTTGCCCTCCGAGGCAATCATCACCTGGTTGATGATGAAGGGCGTCTGGCCCACGACGCCGGGCACGCGTTTCACCTGCTGCATCACCTTGTCGTAGTCCGGCAAATCGCCGGCGTAGCGCGACACCACCGCGTGCGCGTTGGTGCCGAGAATCTTCTGCTGGAGGTCGGCCTCGAAGCCGCTCATCACGCTGAGCACGATGATGAGCGCCATCACGCCCACGCCCACGCCGCCCACGGACAGCGCGGTCATCATCATGGTGGGCGACTGCTCATGCAGCTTCATGCGGTGCTGCGCGGACGCGGCCGCGAGCGGATCCGCCAGGCCCAGGGACTTCACGCGCGTGCGCTCCACGGCGGCTTCCGCCCCGCGGATGATGAAGTAGACGATGAGCGGCGGGACGATGCCGAACATCAGCACCGCGAGCGCGCCCAACAGCAGCGACGGGCGGAACACCGCCACGTGCCGGCGCGCGACGAAGAGCTCGAAGCCCAGCCGCAGGTCCACCCGGCCGCTGCCCGCCGCGATGAAGCCCGTGTTGATGCCCAGCACGAGCGCCAGCACCAGCGCGGCGAAGACGAGCCAGTACGCCAGCTCCGGCCGGCCGATGAGCCCCGCGACGTACGTCACCTCGCGCAGCCGGTAGCCCAGCGCCAGTTGCAGCGACGGCACACGCTCCATCAGCGACAGGAGGATGGGCACCGGCAGGCCCAGGTAGAACACGCCGATGGTGGCTTCCGGGAACGACAGCCGCTGCGCCCGGGACGCGCCCACGAAGCCGGACGCGAACGCCACGCCCATGCTCACGATGAAGGCGATGGCGAAGGCGATGGTGGGAGGCAGCGACAGCCCCCCGCTCGCCTCGCGCGCCGCGCCGCCCAGATCCGACGGCACGCCGCTGGAGAGCACGGTCTGGAGCAGCAGCAGCGCCAGCTCCGCCAGGAGGATGCCGCCGCCGTAGGCGCCCAGCGTGCTCCAGTAGAAGTCCCGGTAGCGCGCCAGGCGCGGGTACAGGGGTGCACCCGCGGCGGGGCTGGGCCCTTCACCGGAGGCCGGCGCGCGGCGGATGCCGGCGGCGATGAGGCCCCAACCGGCCAGCCAGACGAGCGTCCCGGCCACCAGCGCCTTGGGTCCGGCCACGGCCGAGGCCTTCTGGGCGCCCAGGGCGAGCGCCCCGGCGTCGAAGGACTGGACGAGCCCGCCCCACCCCACGAAGGAGAGGCCCAGGGCGCCGGCCACGTCGGCCCACGCCTCGGACTCGGAGATGGCCACCCCCAGGAGGATGGCTCCCACGAGGGCCACGAGGGCGCCGGCCCACAGGAGGGGCCAGCGATAATCGGTCTGCCGTTCGGCGGGGTGCACGAGGCCTCGTGGCTACTTCGCCAGCGGCTTGAGGAGGGGGAAGAGAATCACGTCACGAATGCTGGCGGCGTCCGTGAACAACATGGCGACGCGATCAATCCCGATGCCTTCACCGGCCGTGGGCGGCATGCCGTGTTCGAGGGCGCGGATGTAGTCCTCGTCGTAGTCCATGGTCTCCTGCTGGCCCCGCTGCTTCGCGTCCAGTTGGGCCTGGAAGCGGCCCTTCTGGTCCAGGGGGTCGTTCAGCTCGGAGAAGGCGTTGGCGATTTCCCGGCCCGCGACGAAGAGCTCGAACCGATCCGTGATTTCCGGGTTCTGGTCGTTGCGGCGGGCGAGCGGGGAGACGGCGGTGGGATACTGGGTGATGAAGGTGGGATGGATGAGCGTGTGCTCGACGTGGGCCTCGAAGAGGGCGCCCACCAGCTCACCGTGGTTCATGGCGTCCACGGCGCGGCGCTCTGCCTCCGAGTGGACCGTCTTCAGCAGTTCGTGACGCAGGCGGTCCACGTCCACCATGTCCTTGTCGGACAGGCTGGGGACGGCTTCCCGGATGGCCTCCGGCATGGGGATGCGCTTCCAGCCCTTGCCGAAGTCGATGGTGTGCTCGCCGTACTTCACCTTGGAGTCGCCGGTGACGTGGCGGGAGGCCTCCGAGAGCATCTCTTCCGTGAGGTCCATCAGGTCCTCGTACGTGGCGTACGCCTGATAGAACTCCAGCATCGTGAACTCCGGGTTGTGCCGGGTGCTGATGCCCTCATTGCGGAAGTTGCGGTTGATTTCGTAGACGCGGTCCATGCCACCCACCACGAGCCGCTTCAGATAGAGCTCGGGCGCGATGCGCATGAAGAGGTCGATGTCGTACGTGTTGTGGTGCGTGACGAACGGCCGCGCCGCCGCACCCGTCACCAGCGGGTGCATCATCGGGGTCTCCACTTCGACGAAGTCGCGCCCGTCGAGGAAGCTCCGGATGAACTTCACCAGCTTGCTGCGCTTCAGGAAGACCTGCTTCACGTCCGGGTTGGAGACGAGGTCCAGGTAGCGCTGGCGGTAGCGGACCTCCACGTCCGTGAGGCCGTGCCACTTCTCCGGCATGGGGCGCAGGGACTTGGTGAGCGGGATGAACTTCGCGGCCGCGATGGACAGCTCGCCCGTCTTGCTCTTGAAGACGGTGCCCTGCGCCGCGACGAAGTCACCCAGGTCGCACTGCTTGAAGACCTCATAGAGGTCCCCCAGCGCGTCCTTCTTCACGTGCACCTGGATTTCGCCGGAGCGGTCGCGAAGCTTGATGAACGCGGCCTTGCCGAACGAGCGCATGGCCACGATGCGGCCGGCGACGTCCGCCTGGGGGGCTTCCTTGTCCAGGTCCTCGGCGGTCTTCTGGCCGTGGTCGTCGTGGAGCCGCTGCGCCACGTCCTTGGGCGCGTAGCCGTTGCCGTAGGGGTTGAAGCCGGCCTCGCGCCACTTGGCGGCCTTGTCCAACCGCTGCTGGTAGATCTCCTGCTCCTTGGAGCTGGAGTCCGCCGCTTCGCCGCTCTTCTCACCTGGGGGGGTCTTGTTCTCGGTGTCGGCCATGACGCGCTCGTGTGAAAGGCGCGGCACCGTAGCCAAGCCTCCCCCGGTACGCAACGCATCCCAGGGGGTAGCGGCCCCGGAAATGACCGTCAGGAAGACATCAAGAGAAATGCGCCCACCGCCGCGGCCAACAGCAGCGGGATGAGGATTTCCACCGGGAAGCGGTGCTGGGCATGCGCCAGGTGCAGGCCTTTCAGGCCGAAGCGGCGCTGGCGGCGCACGCGGGCGGCCACGAGCGACGCGAGCGCGGGCGGGGCCTTTTCCCGCTCCACCGTGCGCACCCGCTCCACCGTGCGGGCGTACCGGTCCCACCCCTGGCGGCACTCCTCACAGCCGTCCAGGTGGCTGCGCACCGCCTGCTCCTGGGGGGCAGGCAGCTGTTCGTCGGCGAGCGCCAGGAACAGCGCCTTCGCCTCCCGGTGATCCAATCGAGGTTCCACGTCCGTTGACCTCCACCCGCCGCCGCTCATGGTTCAAAGCGCCCCAGCAGGTCCGCCAGCTTCTCGCGTGCCCGGTGGAGCCGACTCTTCACGGTTCCCTCGGGCAGCTCGGTGATGTCGACAATCTCGTCGTAGCTCAGGCCCTCGATGTCTCGCAGCGCCACCAGCATGCGCGCATCGGGGTCCAGTTGGGAAATGGCCCGCTGCACCCGGGCCCGCTCACGCGCCGCGTCCAGGGCGGCGTCCGGCTGAGGCGGGGCTCCCCCACCCTCCGCGATGGCGGCGGCGCTCATCTCGTCGAAGACCTCCGAGCGGCCCCGCCCCCGGCGCTGGAGGTACTTCAGCCGGTTGAGGCAGTGGTTCTTGGAGATGCGGAACAGCCACGTGGACAGGCGCGCGTCCTCGCGGAAGCGCCGGACGTTCTGGTGCACGCTGACGAAAATCTCCTGCACCAGGTCGTGGGCCTCCTCGCGGTCGCCCACCATGCGGAAGCAGAAGTCGTAGAGGCGGTCCTGGTGCTGGTGCACCAGTGACTCGAAGGCCTCCGGGTCCCCGCGCCGCAGCCGGACGAGCAGCGCCTGTTCCTCGCGGCGCGGGTCGGCCTGGGCCTCGGGGGCCAGGGCCTGCTGTCCGACGTCGAGCACTCCGCCCGGTGACACCCGCGCCTCCCCGTGTAGGGCCTACTCCATCCTACCGCACCACCCTGCCCCGCCCCCTGACACCGGCCCCGGAAAAAAGGTTCCCGGACATGGAAAACCCCTCCCGGACTCAAGGCCCGGGAGGGGTGGGATGCATCCGGACAGGGCGCCCTGTCCTTAGTCCGCGGCGGCGTTGCGGTTGGGGTTCTTCACGCCCAGCAGCTGTGCGGTGACGAACTCCTCCAGGTCACCGTCCAGCACCTTGTCCACGTTGCCCGTCTCCACGCCGGTGCGCAGGTCCTTGACCATGCGGTACGGCGCCAGCACGTAGCTGCGGATCTGCGAGCCGAAGGAGATGTCCTTCTTGGCCGCCTCGGCCGCGTCGCGCTCGGCGTCGCGCTTCTTCATCTCCAGCTCGTACAGGCGGCCGCGCAGAATCTGGAAGGCCATGTCCTTGTTGGCCGACTGCGAGCGCTCCGTCTGGCAGGTGATCATGATGCCCGTGGGCAGGTGCCGCAGCTGCGCCGTGGACGACGTCTTGTTGACCTTCTGGCCACCCGCGCCACTGCCGCGGATGAACTTCAACTCGTAGTCCTTCTCCGGCAGGTCAATCTGGATGCTGTCGTCGACCTCCGGGTACACGTCCACGGACGCGAAGGCCGTCTGCCGGCGCGCGTTGGCGTCGAAGGGGCTGATGCGCACCAGCCGGTGTACGCCCACTTCCGCCTTGAGGTAGCCGTAGGCGTTCTCGCCCTCGATGCGCAGGGAGACGTTCTTGAAGCCCGCCTCTTCGCCCGGCAACGCGTCGCTGATCTCGACCTTCCAGCCCTTCGTCTCACCGTAGCGCGTGTACATGCGCAGGAGCATGGCGGCCCAGTCCATGGAGTCCGTGCCGCCCGCGCCCGGGTTGATGTCCATGAAGCAGTTGCTGCGGTCCTGCGGCCCGGAGAGCATCCGCGCCAGCTCCAGCTTCGCGACCTCGCCCTCCAGCGACGCGAGCGTGCCTTCCGCCTCCTGCGCGCTCGCCTCGTCGTTCATCTCCGCCGCCAGCTCCAGCAGCGTCTGCGCGTCGTCCAGCCCACGCATCGTCTTGTCGAAGGCGCCCACGCTGGCCTCCAGCGCGGACTTCTCCTTCAGCAGGCCCTGGGCCCTGGTGTTGTCGTTCCAGAAGTCGGGCTGCGTGGAGTCACGCTCGATCAGCGCAATGCGGGACCGCTTGCGGTCGAGGTCAAAGATGCCCCCGGAGCGCGTTGAGGCGCTCCTTCAGGGCGTGGATCTTCTCCATCGAATCGTTCGCCATGGTGTTCGTCGTCTCCTTCGTTGCGAAACAGTTGGGAAAGCCGGGGTGTTTCAGGAGGCCTTGAGCGAGGACACCTGCGCGTCCTGACGGGGCGGCGTGCGCGCCGTTCCTGGCACGAGCGCCCGGAGCCGGTCCAGCCAGAACGCGCCGGCCATGCCCAGGGAGATGGGCAGGATGAGCGCGATGGCGCGCCAGTTGTCCTGGTCGGACCAGGGCAGCACCTTGAGCACCAGTCCCAGCGCGCCCGTGGCCACCAGCAGGCCCCACACCCACTTGAGCCGCGCCCGCGCCTTCGCGCTGTTCCAGGTGAGGCGCAGGCCGTACGGCACGGCCAGGAGCGTCAGCGGGTTCGCGAGGAAGAGGTTCTCGTTGTGGTGCGTGACGACGTGGTTCGTGCCCACCCACATGATGACGAGCGCCAGCCCGGGAATGCCCAGCACCAGGCCCACCACCACGTTCTCCAGGCCCAGGAGGATGCGCGCCGCGCGACTGCCCTTCTTCTCCCAAGCGGCCAGGCCCAGCGCGGCGCCGCCCAGGAGCACGCCCAGCGCGAGGATCCACGGACCGAAGTTCGGGGGCTGCGCGGGGGGCCGCGGACGCGTGGGCGACGCGTAGAAGTCCCACTGCTTCTCCACCAGCGACACCGGCTGCCCGTCCGGGCCCGGCACCTTCAGCTCCGCCACCTGCTGCTCCAGCTCGTCCGGGAGGAAGGCCTCCTCGCGGCGGGTGATGGGCTTGTCGATGGAGTCATTCATCATGAAGTCGAGCAGGAAGCTCACGGGCGGGCTCACCGACGTGTAGCGCCGCGTGTGCTCGCGCAGCGTCATGCGGGCCGGGGCCTTCTCCGCTTCGGACAGCCGGCCACCCACGGCCACGTCGATCATGTCGCGCAGCCGCGTCACGCAGTTGTCGCTGTAGTGCTCGTAGAGGTAGTCGCGGTTCTCCGGCAGCACGTTGTCCGCCAGCTTCTTCGCCACCGTCACGCGCTGCTCCGGCGTGAGGTTGAGCTCCTGCACGCGCACGTCGCGCCCCAGCGACTTGTAGAAGCGGAAGGTGCCGTTGACGCTCGACTCACCGACCCAGAACTCCAGGCGGCCCTTGGCGAAGTGCACCACCGTCTGGTCGTCGAACGAGTACATCCCGTAGTTGTAGAGCCGCTGCATGTGGCGGGCGCGGTCCTCCACCACCAGCGAGCCGTGGCCCCACCATGAGAAGACGTCGTCACCTGGGCTGAAGGTCACCAGCCAGATGGACAGGTCCTCGCCCCGGCTCTCGCCCGTGCCCCACGGCGGCACCGACGCGGCGCGCGCGGGGGACGCGGACAGCAGGAGACCCAACAGGCTTGCGACGATGAGAGACGACAGGCGGGGCATCGTTCCATCCAACACGAGGCACGGAGGGCCGCAAGCCCCCCGGCGGGGATTTCAGATGAGCTTCGCGCGGCGGGCGCGCGAGTCGATGGTCAGCGAGTCCGCCACCATGCCCCGCTCACCCAGGAGCTGCTCCTCCAGGGCCGCCATGCGCTTCGCGTCGCGAGGCTTCTCATGGTCATGCCCCAGCAGGTGCAGGAGGCCATGCGCCAGGTAGCGGCCCATCTCCGACTCCAGCGTGCGGCCGTACTCCTTCGCCTGCCGCTTCGCCGTATCCAGGGAGATGACCACGTCGCCCAGCGGGCGCGGGCCCGGGGTGCCCTTGGGCAGGTCGCCCGCGGGGAAGGACAGCACGTCCGTGGCCTTGTCCTTCTGGCGCCAGGTGCGGTTGAGCCGGCGGATGGCCCGGTCCCCCACGAGCGACAGCGACAGCTCGCAGTCGGTGAGGCCCAGTCGCTTCAGGTAGTCGCGGGACCAGGTGGTGAGCAGGCGCTCGTAGTCCGCGCCCTGGCCGTGCGCCACCTGCACCGTCACGTGGTTGTCCGCGGCCTTCGCCTTGGGCGCCGGCTTCTCCATGTGCGCCAGCTCCACGCGGAACGCCGGGGCGCAGATGGACCAGTAGTCACACGCGCCCTGCGAGTCGTTGCGGTACACCACGCGCTTGCCGCGCGGCACCAGGCCCACTTCGCCCGCGCCAATGCGCTCGCGCTTGCCGTCCACCACCAGGGTGAGCTCGCCCGTGAGGACGAGCACCACCTCGTCGAACTCAGGCTTCTGCGCGGGTTCGCTCCAGCCCGGAGGCGCCCGCATGCGCGCCACGGACGCGGACTCCGTCTGCGTGCTGGCCACGCCCACGAACTCCTCGATGCGCTTGCCGTCGTCGCGCGGAATCACCTTGCCCTTGCGCAGCTTCACGCCCTCCACCTTGCGGCTCATGACATGCCCGCCGTTCGCACCTTCGTGTCCTTCGCTTCCGTCTTGGCGGGGGCGGGCGCCATCATCAGCGGCGCGCCTCCGCCCTTGCCCCCACCCATCGCGCCCGCCGGGTAGACGGGGCGCGTGTGGTAGATGCCTTCCAGCGTGTGCAGGAAGGACTGGGCGATGAGGTTCAGGTCCTTGAGCGTCAGGTCGCACTCGTCGAGCTGGCCCTCGGAGAAGATGATGTTGATGATCTTCTGCACCTGCGCCTGGAGCTTCGCGCTGGTGGGGTCCGGCATGGAGCGCGTGGAGGCCTCCACCGCGTCGGCGATCATCACCAGCGCCGCCTCGCGGAACTGCGGCTTGGGGCCCGGGTAGCGGTAGATGCTCTCGTCGATGGGGGGCGCGCCTTCCTTGCCCTCCTGCTCCTTC
This sequence comes from Corallococcus sp. CA041A, assembly GCF_003612075.1. Classification (NCBI taxonomy): domain Bacteria; kingdom Pseudomonadati; phylum Myxococcota; class Myxococcia; order Myxococcales; family Myxococcaceae; genus Corallococcus; species Corallococcus sp. CA041A. The sequence continues at coordinate 6,486 of NZ_RAWF01000051.1, read as the reverse complement.
ATGGCCTTGTGGAAGAAGAAGCCCACCGTGCGCGTGCCGTGGTGCTGCGGAATCGCGTCCGCCACCAGCTTGGGCAGGCGGTACTGCCGGGCCATCTCCAGGCCTTCCGTCACGTGGCGCTTGATGATGACCGCGCTCATCGCGGGCGCCAGCCCGTCATGCCGGTTCTCCCCCTTCTGGTTCTCCCCGAAGTAGAGCGGGTTCCGGCCCTTTCCGATGTCGTGGTAGTACGCGCACGAGCGCGCCAGCAGCGGGTTCGCGCCAATCGTCTCCGCCGCGTTCTCCACCAGCGTGCCGATGATGATGGAGTGGTGGTACGTGCCGGGCGCCTGGACGATGAGCTCCTTGAGCGCCGGGTGGTTCAGGTTCGCCAGCTCCAAGAGCTTGATGTCCGACGCGTAGCCGAACGTGGCCTCGATGAGCGGCGTCAGCGCCATCACCATGACCGGGACGGCGAGCGCGGTGCCGAAGAACGCACACACCGCGGTAATCAGCGTGTCCCCGGCCAGGCCCTTGCCCTCCACGAGGAACAGGAAGATCACCGCGATGAGGTTGGCGATGCCTGTGACGAGGCCCGCACGGAAGATGCCCACGCGGTCCTTCGCCTTGACGATGCGGTCCGCCGCCACCAGCGAGCCCACCAGCGTGTAGATGCCGAACGCCAGCGAGTTGCCCAGCATCACGCCCGCCAGGCACGCGAACACCATGGCGAAGAACAGCGCCAGCTCCTGCGCGAGGATGAAGCGCACCAGCATGGCGCCCGCCGCGACCGGGAAGGCGTAATAGAACGCCTCAATCGGCAGCGCCGTGTAGCGGTCCTGCACCGCGTCCGCGATGGACACCCAGACCTGGAGCAGGCCCAACAGGCCCACCAGCAACAGGCCCAGCAACATGCCATCCTTGCGCGTGGGGCGGAAGCGGCGGAAGGCCGCGCGGCAGAAGCCGTAGAAGGCCACCACCAGCAGGGCCACCAGGCCCGTGCCGCCCACCTGGAGCTGGAGCAGGTCCAGTCGGTCCGTCTGCGCGCGCATCCCGCGCAGCATGACGAGGTGCGTTTCGTTGACGAGCTCGCCGTCGCCGATGACACGCTGGCCCTTCTTGATGGCGATGACGGCGTCCTTCACCGCGTCGCCCGCGAGCCGGCGGCGCAGGTCCGTCTCCGCGATGTTGATGGTCAGGCTGGGGCGCACGAGTCGCTTGGCGATGCGCAGCACCGCGCGGCGCTGCACCGCCGGGGCCTCCGGCATCACGTTGCCGGGCACGGAGGCGAACCGGTCCATCTCCTGGTGCGCCTCCCGCATGTCCACCACCTGGGCGGCGCCCGCGGGCAGCGTCTCCTCGTTCTTGTGCTGCACGTCGCGCACTGTGAGGCCCTGGGGTGCCTCACGCACCAGTTCCTCCCGCGAGCCGGCCACGTACACCTGGCTGCCGTCCGCGCGGTAGGCCCGGTCCAGCAGCACCAGGGTGGCGGTCTCCGACTCCTCCGAGAAGCCGTTGGCGACGAGCGCCTGGAAGTCCTCGGACTCCAGCCCCGCGTCCCTCTGGCCGAAGAGCTGCTCCTGGAACCGGGCCTGCATCTCCTCGCGGTCGCGGCGCTGGCGCTCCAGGGCCTCCGGCGTGAGCGGCGCGGCGCGGCGGCGTTTGGTCTGGCCGTCCTCCTGCGGGGTCTCCTCGGCGCGGGCGTCCTTCTCCTCTTCCAGGTGCTCGCGAGCGGAGGCGAAGCCCGCACGCACGGACGCGCGCAGGTTGCCCACCACCGCCGGGTTGAGGTCGTACACCGGGCGCACGGCGCTCCGGGCCTCGCGGCGGCGCTGCTCCGTCATCGACTGGTGGACGATGTCGTAGTCGCGCGCGGCCTTGAAGCCGGCGGGCGAGTTGGCCCGGAAGGGCTTGCCCAGGTTCTCCGTGGTGAGCGCCGGAATCTGCTGGCTGTAGAGGCCCGGGGAGATGACGAAGCCCGCCCCCACCGAGACGACGAGCAGCAACAAGGCCTGCACGATGCGCCGACCCCACTCCCCACGCCGCCCGAGCCCCAGGCGCACCGCGAGCGCGTCCAGCGGACTGGGCCCGGGGGTTGGTGATTCAGGATCGGCCATGGGGGAACTCCTCACCCTGCGAAGACGTCAGGCTCCCTAGAAGGAAGCAGCGACGGGGAAAATTCGTGAGGGTGGGACAGCCGCCGCCCGGACGCCAGTTCGCTCTGCGATATTTGCAGGTAAGCCAACAGGCAGCAGTGTGGGTTACCCAGCGACTCCACCCCCGTCCCGGCGCAAGGCTGGGAGCGGGGGTGGCGGGTGCGGCGTCACGACGTCAGGACTCCGTGCGTTCCACCGCGGGGGCAGCGCCTTCGGAGGCCGAGGCAGCCTCGCGGGCCGCCGGGGCGGCCTTCTGGGCGGCCTCGGAGCGCTCGTAGGCGCGGATGACCTCCTGCACGAGCGGGTGGCGCACGACGTCCACGTCGGAGAACTCCGAGAAGTGGATGCCGTCGATGTTCTTCAGCACGGAGCGCGCGTGGTTCAGGCCGGACAGCTTGCCCGTGGGCAGGTCCACCTGCGTCACGTCGCCGGTGATGACCGCCTTGCTGTTGTAGCCCAGGCGGGTGAGGAACATCTTCATCTGCTCCACGGTGGTGTTCTGCGCCTCGTCGAGGATGACGAAGGCGTCGTTGAGGGTGCGGCCGCGCATGAACGCGAGCGGCGCGACCTCCACCACTCCCTGCTCCACCAGGGCCTGGGCGCGCTCCACGGCCATCATGTCGTGCAGCGCGTCGTAGAGCGGGCGCAGGTACGGGTTCACCTTCTCCGCCAGGTCGCCGGGGAGGAAGCCGAGCTTCTCACCGGCCTCCACGGCGGGGCGCGCCAGGATGATGCGCTTGACCTTGCGCTCCTGGAGGAAGGCGACCGCCATGGCCATGGCGAGGTACGTCTTGCCGGTGCCGGCGGGGCCCACGCCGAAGACGATGTCGTGGTTGCGGATGGCGTCCACGTAGCGCTTCTGCGCGATGCTCTTGGGGGCGATCTGCCGGTTGCCGGAGCTCTTGAGGACGGTGCCGAGCATCACCTCCTGCAACGACTCCGTGCCGCGGCCCAGGACCTTGATGGCCTGCTCCACGTCCTCGCGGTAGACGGGGCGTCCGGCGCGGATCATCCCCTCCAGGTTCTCCACGAGGCGCACCGCGAAGGCGACCGCGTCCGCGGGCCCCGATAGGAGCAGCTCCGTACCGCGCTGCCCCACCCGGACCCCCAGGCGCCGCTCCATCAGCTTGAGGTTTTCGTTCTGATTTCCGCAAAGGGCCAGGGTCGTCTCGTTGTCACGGACGTCCACCTTGGCGGAGGTGGGAGTGGTTTCAGCGCGGGCTGCGGGCACTTCCAGCGTGGCGGGATTTCGCAATGCGCGTCATTCCTCGTTCAGTGATCGCTTGCCCTAATTTAACGCCACCCCTCCCCCCACGCCCGCCATCTCTCGACGGCGAGCCTGCCCCCGGGCTAGCGCACGGGCGGTAGGAGGATGAACTGCCGGGCGTCCGTGCGACGGTAATAGTACTCCTCCCGCCACGGGTAGCGCAGTTCCTCCGGACTCAACAATCCGGCATCCACCAGAGCATCCAACCGCTCCGGGAGGGTCCCCTTCTCCAGCTGGAACACCTCCAGCGCGGCCTCGATGCGGACGCGCTGCGCATGGGCAATCTGACGCTGGGCGGCGGGATCCCCCAGGCGGGAGGCGCCGGGCTCGTGCCCGCTCCCCCCGACCCAGCGGGACGCGATGAAGGCCAGCCCCGCGATGACCGCCATGGTCACCGCGATGCGCCCCAGGGGGCCGGCCACCCGCGCGACGAGGCGGTTGTCCTCCGGCACGGGCGCGCGGCCTTCCGGGTCGATGGCGCGCACATAGTCGCCCTTGACCAGGTTGTAGAGCGCCTTGCAGGTCTCGAACTCGCCCAGGCCGCTGAGGTCCACCATGCGGCGCAGGTCGCGCCCCACGGCGATCTCCTCGTAGACGTGGCGCTCCGTCGGACCGATGACGCCCAGCTCCCCGCCCTCGTCGGCGTTGGCGCGGGGCGGCGGGAGCGCCTTGACGCGCTCGAAGGTCATGTCGTCGCGGTGGATGCGCTTCCGGATGACGGGCCACTCGTCCACCATCCGGAAGCCCTCCATCAGCACCGTCTCCGCGCGCAGCGGGGTGATGCCTTCGGGGCCGGGCTCCACGGGCTCCTGGATGAACTCGTAGGTGCCCGCCTTCCAGGTGAAGAGGCGGTAGAGCGTCTCCGTCACCTGGAGCTGGGCCATGTGCTGGAAGCGTTCCGCGGTGAGGGCGTGGCTCTGCACCAGCACGTCACCCAGCCGCTTGAGGGTGCGCTTCTGGACCTCCAGCGCGGCCACCAGCTGCGTCTCCGTGATGATCTCGGCGCGCACGAGCATGGCGCCGATGAGCTCCTTGCGCTTCCGGGTGAGGCTTTCGGCCTTGATGATGTGGCCGTCCTGGAAGCCGACGCGCACCTCCTGGTCCTTGTTGCGCAGGTGGAGCGTGCCCGTCTTCTGCTGCTGACCAATCAGCTGCAGGATGTCGCCGATTCCGAAATCCTTGAGGGTGCCCTTGAGGGCCATGGCTCAGGCCTCCCCCCGCTGGTGGCGGCGCAGGCCGCGCAGGGTCAGCAGGTAGACGAAGAAGAGGACCGTGCCCGCGGGCACGAGCTTGAGGTACAGCGGAGCATCCCCGTACGGCGTGCGGACGAGGCCCCGGTGGAGCACCAGCGCGGCCACCGCGAAGCTGAACAGGAAGGCATAGAGGGCGCCCCGCACCGGAAGGCCCGTGCCCACGTGGCCCGCGCCGGACACCAGGCTGCCCAGCGCGTACGTCACCCGCTTCGTCCAGGCCTGGTGGCGGTCCACCTCGCCCTGCTTGCGCGAGCGGAACTCCTTGGGCACCTGGCTCTTGCGCGCGTAGACGTGGACGCACTGGCCGCACATCGCGCTGCCCACGGACAGGTCCTTGTCGCAGCGGAGGCAGACGGCGTTTCCGCACCGCTCGCAGCCGCGCGACGCCTTCATGCGCCAGGAGGCCTCTCCGAAGACGGCGACCAGGGCCGCGAGCGCCGCGGTCAGCCCCCAGCCCACCGGGCCCGCAGGCAGGATGGGCGACAGCCACCGGCCCACCTGGCCCTCCACGCGGGCGCCCTCCTGGGTGCCGTCCGCCAGCTCCATCCAGTCGCGCTCCGGCACCGTCGGGGCCAGCAGCAGGAGGTTGAGCAGGGGGCGGTCCTCCGGGGGCGGATCCCGGCGCAGCAGCGAGTTGTCCAGGGTCTGCGCCTGGGCGATGGCGGAGGTGGAGCGGTCCAGCTCCTTGCCCAGCTGATCATCCGGCAGGAGCCGGGCCCGGCGCCGGTACACCTGCCCCAGGTTGTAGTGCGGATCCGCCATGGACGGATCCGCCTTGGACGCCTGCGTGTAGAGGAGCACCGCGCCGTCCACGTCGCCCAGGCCCATGAGCGCGTTGCCGAAGCGCGTGAGCATCCGCGCGTCGCCTGACTTGAGGGCGGAGGCGGCCTTGAAGTCCGCCCGCGCCGCCTCCAGCAGTCCCCGGCGCGTTTCGTACCAGGCGAGCGCGCCCAGCTCCTGGAAGCGGGCGGTGCGAGCCTCCGCGCGGGCACGCACGCGGGCCGCCGCGCCCCCCGCGGACAGGCCCCCGCGCTCCAGCAGATAGACGTCCTCCGCGGGCGTGCCGGCGAAGACGGTGAAGCGCGTCAGCGTCCCCGCGGCCAGCGGCATCACGCCCAGGCCCATGAGCAGCACCGCGGCCACCCAGCGCTCGGCGCGGCCCACGTACAGCGCGACCGAGGCGAAGAGCAGGAGCAGCACCGGCACCAGCCCCGCGCCCAGCACCGCGGGCAGCGACAGGAGCATCAAGCCCAGGAGCCCGGACTGCCAGCGCGTCACCGCCCGGGGGAGCAGGTGGTGGAAGTCATGCAGCGCGTAGCGGATCCGCCGCAGGAACAGCACCGCGACCACCGCCACCGCCGTGGCCGCCCACGCCGCGAGCACCAGCGCGCCCAGGTCCGTGAGCGCGGGCCGGCGGTAGCGGGCGTCTCCGAGCAGCGTCACGAGGGCGGTCTTCCACTCGCCCAGCCCGCGCGGCACGTTCAGCGGCTCCTCCACCACGTACGCCTCCGCCCGGGCGAAGCGCGCGGCGGGCAGCCCGGGCGACAGGGTCACGGCCACGTCCAGGAGCGCGAGCGCGCCCTTCAGGTCTCCGGCGCGGCGGCGGACCCCGGCCTCGCGCACGAAGCCCATGCTCAGGGGTTCCAGGTCGGAGGCGAGCACCTCCTCGCGCAGCGTGAGCAGTTCCTTCTGGGCGGCCTCCGCCGCGGCGAGATCATTGCGGGAACGGGCCGACTTCCACTTCTCCCAGGTGGCCAGAAGCTCCGCGTCCGTCACCTTCGGCGCCATCACCGGGGTGAGCGCGGGACGGGACGGGACGATGACGGGCGGG
>NZ_RAWF01000519.1:0-1779 GCF_003612075.1 Corallococcus sp. CA041A | reverse complement strand
GGCCCACCGTCCCGTCCCCCACCTGCCCCAGCAGCGTCTGATCCGGAGGGAGGAAGTCGAGGAAGACGGCCTCGGGGTTCACCTGCTCCTGGGCCTCGGTGATGGGCGTGAGCAGCGTGTCGGCCGTGTACCAGCGGTTCCAGTGGCTGAACGGATCTCCGCCGTAGGGGTACACGCCCTTGCGCCACTGGATGGGCCAATGCCAGGTGGTGCCCACGCCGGGCATCAGGTACTTCGCGCCATGGCCCTCGGACGCCGAGCCCTGCTTCGCGAAGCGCTTGAAGTGGATGGCCGCGGGGTCGAGCCGGCGGTGGCAGTGCTGGCAGGGCCCTTCGGTGCCCGGGTCGCGGCGGTACTCGTTGAACTTCTGTCCCAGGGGCGGAGAGAGGACCTCGCACGCCAACGTCTCCAGGGCCCGCGCACCGCGCACGCGCTCGCGCGGATAGCCCGCGAGGAACCCGATGCTGGTGAGCATGCCCGCGGCCGGAATGCCCCGCGAGGGATCCGCCTGGATGCGAGGGTCGTAACGATAGTCGCGCTCGGCGAGGAGGAAGGGATTGCGCGCGGGGATCTGATACTCGCGCCAGGCGAGCGGATCCCCCGGTGCGTGTTCCGGATCCACCGGCTCCCCCAAGAAGCGCGACGGCCGCCACCAGGAGTCGTCGTCGAGCAGCCCGGTCGCGCCGCCCTCCAGGCCCTGCATCACGTACGCGGCCTGCAGCCGGGTGGGCGCGACGGAGTACGTGCCGAGGATGAGGTCCGTCACCGGCCGGTCATGCCACGCGAGATGGGCGAAGAGGCGCGCGGGCTCCTCGGACACGAGCCGCCGCTGGCCGTGCTCGGCGTAGTGCAGGTAGTCCTCCCAGCCGGCGTACTGCTGGAAGTCGGCGTGGCAGCGCACGGCGTTGGGGCCGCAGCCGCAGGTGCCCACCGGACCGGCGGTGGCGCAGACAAGGGGCACGGGGGTGCCGTTGACGGATCCGGTGCCCGTGGCGGAGGTGTTGGCCGCGGCCCCCACCAGTGTCACCGTGGTGCCCGGCGCCCACCACGGCTCCACGGCGAACTCCTCCACGGGCGTGCCATCCGCCTTCACCCCGCTGCAGGCGGTGTCTTCGCCCCGGAAGTACTTCCAGGCGCCGGCCTTCGCGGTGCCCGCGGGGCAGCGCTGGATGGACCGCTGCTGCTGCACGCCGTACTCCGGCGCGTCAGCGGTGCGAGGCACGAGCGGGATGTTGAACCAGTCGCGCGCCTGCTCGAACATCGTCCGGTAGAACACGGGCTGCCCGAGCGTCGTGTCGACGAAGTGCTCCACGAAGGCCCGCTGCGAGGCGTCGTCGCCCGCGGCCTCGAGCGCGGCGAACTCCTCGTCCGTCGGGGGCGTCCCGCGCAGCGCGAGCGAGGCCCGCCGCAAGAGCCGGCTGGGGGCGAGCATGTCGTTCTTCTCGCCCGCGTCGGGGTCGCCGGAAGGCGTGGGGTCCTCACAGCCAGCGTCCGGCGAACCCGAGGGATCCACGTCATTGTCGGACGGCCCACCCACCACTCCGGTGCAGGCCGTCCAGAGGACGAGGAGCAGGGCCCATCCCGTGGAGCGTCGCCAGGTGCCAGGTGCCGTCGCGTCGCGCGAAGTCATGCGCCGCCGCAAGGCAATGCGTGTGCCAGATACCCGACACTGCGGGGATTCCATCTCTCGCTCTAAGAGAGAGCGCGCGGCCAAGGGAACCGCGACGCATGGCGATGGATCTCCCCCACACAGTGAGGCCCACCCCCCCATTGTCACCC
>NZ_RAWF01000518.1:0-1782 GCF_003612075.1 Corallococcus sp. CA041A | reverse complement strand
GGGTGGGGTATTGCTGGAGGGGAATGCCCACCTTCCGCCGCGCTCTCGCCTTCGTGCTCCTGGCCACCGGTTGCTCGCACATGTCCTTCGACAAGGCCAGCGAGCTGGACACCGTGCAGGCCTACCAGGACTTCCTGCGTGAGAACCCGGAGGATCCCGAGGCCCTGACGGCCCAGGGGCGCATCGAAGGGCTGGAGTTCGACGAGGCGAAGCGGCTGCACTCGGTCCTCGCCTACAAGCGCTTCCTGGAGACGTACCCGGACGCGCCGCAACAGCAGCGGGTGAAGTCGCTGCTGGAGGGCCTGCGCTTCAACGCGGCGAAGGAGGCGGACACGGAGGCCGGGTGGAGGCAGTTCCTCGCTGAGCACCCCGACGGCACCCACCGCGACGAGGCGCGCAACCGGCTGCAGGCGGCGCAGGAGCGCGACGTCCAGTCGACCACGGACCTCAAGCGCGTGTCCCAGCTCCTCCAGGGCGAGGCCGCCGGCGCGCGCCGCGAGGAGCTGGAGCGCAAGCTGGACGACGAGTCCTTCGCCCAGGCAAAGGACGCCGGAAAGCTCTTCGCCTACCTGCGCGACTTCCCCGCGGGCGCGCACCGCGAAGAGGTCCGCGTCAAGCTGCTGGAGCTGGAGGTGGAGGGACTGCTCGTCTCCGGGCTGGTGGACGAGGCCGAGGCGAAGGTGAAGGTCCACCCGCTGGGGCCGAAGCTGACGGGCTTCCCCACGCGCCTGGCCCGCGCCCGCGAGGAGCAGGGCGCTCTCTCCCGCACAGAGCCCGCCGTTCGCGCGATGCAGGCGGGTCACTACCTGCGCGACCTGGAGGACCTGAAGCGCGCGCTCGTGGCGCCGGATCCGCTGGACCGCTGGCAGGCGGCGGAGGAGCTGGGCCAGCACGTCTCCGTGCGCGCGGTGGATCCGCTACTGGAGGCGCTGCGCACGGCGCGCAACCCGCTGATCCGCCAGAACGCGCTGTCGTCCCTGCGCTCGGTGCTCTCCTCTCTGCCCGCCCCCGTGGCCGGCTACGAAATCGCCGTGCGGCTGGAGTCCCTGCGCGAGCGCGCCAGCAGCCCGGAGCTCTACATCACCGTGGCGGCGCTCCTGGACCTGAGCGGCCAACTGGAGCAGGCCGCCAGCCAGTACCAGCGCGTCTATGAGTCCGGCGGCACGGATCCGGTGGTGCTCTGGCGCTGGGTGCAGCTGCGCGAGCAGCGCCGCCAGGCGTTCTCCGCGGCGGTGGCGGCCCGACAGCTCGCGGTGTGGGCCCAGACGACCGCGCGCGAGGAGCTCGTGTCCGCGGAGGGTGGGGTGCCCCTGGCTTCGGCCCGTCAGCTCTGCGCGGCGGTGGTGGACGCGCGCTTCGCGGCCCAGGCCATCGCCAGGGTCCGCAACGAGAAGACGGAGTTCCCCGAGGACATGGACACCTTCGAGCGCACCGCCCAGGACGCGGTCCGCCTGGCCGAGGCGAAGCTCGCGGACGCGGAGCTGCTGCTGCGCCAGCAGCACCCCGGCGTGCGCACCTGCGCGGATCAACAGGTCGCCGAGCGCCTGTCGCAGGGAGTGAAGGAGCGCACCCAGGCGCTCCAGCAGGCGACGAGCGCGAAGCTGCCCAAGCCCGTGGGCACGCTGCTGCTGGAGCTGGCCCGCGAGCGCGATCCCTCCCCGGAGGTCCGCGCCGCGGCAGCCTCCCGGTTGGCTGGATCCACCCCTCCCTGAGACGGACTGGCGGACCCGACGGCGGCGGTTAGAGTCCCAGCCCCCCATGGCCGCCCCCCTGCCGCTGATC
>NZ_RAWF01000517.1:0-1792 GCF_003612075.1 Corallococcus sp. CA041A | reverse complement strand
CATGACGCCGCCACCCGCGCCGGTGAGCAGGTCGAACCCGGCCTCCGCAATCCACCGCGCCAGGGGGACGACCCACTCGTCGTGGGAGTGCGCCCCGGAGCCGAACACTCCGATGATGCGGCGGTGTCTGCGCATGACTGCGTCCTCCCCGAAAAACTGGAACTACGTGAGCCCCTGTTCCATGCGAATCCCCGGCCAACGCCGCAAGGGCTCACGGACCGGCGTGCGTCCTGATTCCCGTCCACCCGTGGAAGGTGCGTGGCGCGAGCGTCGGCCAGCCGTCGCTTCCCTCCTCCCGGAGCGCCAGACGTTCCCGCACGCCCCGTGATGTCGGACCCCTCCTCTACCTTCCTCGCAGGTGAGCAAGGAGGCTGCCCATGTTCGACGCCTGTGGAGGTTGTGAGCGCCGTGGCACCGCCGGAGAGGTGTTCGACTGGTGCGCGCACTGCGAATTGTCCCTGTGTCCCGAGTGCCTCGTGCGCGGCTGCTGCGGCAGCGCACCCGCGGACTCCGGGCGGGGCGCCCCCAAGGAGCTGCCCGACCCGCCACCTCCCGAGCGCGAAGTCCTCCCGGAGGACTTCGGGGGCCGGTGCTGCACGCATGCCCGCGCGGTGGCCTGCTCCTGCGCCTTCCACTGGGTCTGCACGCGCCACGGCGACCTGCACGTGGGCACCCACGACTGAGGGCGTTGACACACGGGCGGCCTGTCCACGAGGTTTCCGCCTTCTTTCAGGCATTCCCGCCCGGACACAGCACGGAGCACGAACACCATGGGTCTCGCCGAACGGTCGGAGATGGCCGCGTTCAAGAACGACACCTTCGCCTCGAAGGTGGCGGAGCTGAAGGGGGCCGCGGCGGGCGCGGACATCCAGGTGACGCTGGACGAGGCGAGCTTCACCACCGTGGCCGCCATCCAGATGCTCTCCAACGGCGTCTTCGACCGGCTCATCGACGACATGAAGTCCGTCTGTAGCGACGCCATCGGAAAGCAGGCCGTCCGGGAAGGCATCCAGACGTTGCACATCGTCCACAAGGACGCGCCGGGCTTCACGCTGGACCTGATGGACGGCACGCTCACCCTGCGCGCGAAGGTGGACGGCTCGCTCGGCGAGGACCTGCCGGGCTACGGCCAGTACCGGGCCTTCCTGCTGAAGAAGCTGTAGGCCCCGCACGGCCTCACCGACCGGAGGGCCGCTTTGTCAGCGGTGTCCTCCGGCACGGGACATTCCGTCCGGCTCAGGGCACGTCCAGCACGACGCCCTGCCCCGGGACGGCCATCACCCAGCGGACGACGTCGGGCTTGCCGCCGCAGGTGACGCGCACCTCGAACTCGCGCCCCGCGGGCATCTGGTTGGACAGGGGCGTCTGGCCATCCAGCACCTGCGAGCCCAGCGCCACGCGGCAGCCCTGGGCACCGGTGATGCTGAGCATGCCCCGGGCCTCCGCCTGGGGCGGGGCGTCCGCGAGCGTGCGCAGGTCGATGTGCTCCGACCTCGGCACCTTGCCGAAGCGGTGCAGCTTGCCGTCCACGGCCGTGGAGATGAGCCAGCCGGTGTTGCCTTCGGGCAGGCCCTGGCTCGCATCCAGCAGGACGCCGGACACGTAGACGCGCTCGCCCTCCTGGGCGTTGCGCACCTCCACGCCGCCCTTCGGCAGCAGGAACACCAGCGCGAGCCCCGCGAGCACCAGGCCCACGCCGCCCACGATGAGCCCCTTGCGCTGACCGGGCGTCATCCCCTTCCCCGTCGCTTCGGCGGTGGGCGCCGGAGCCGTGGGGGAGACCGCGTGGACG
>NZ_RAWF01000516.1:0-1815 GCF_003612075.1 Corallococcus sp. CA041A | reverse complement strand
AGCTGTACTCGAGGAAGCCGGTGAGGCCCTGAGGCACCTCGAAGAGGGTGAGGGCCAAATCGAAGCGAGAGGAGTTGCCCTCCAGGGGAATGGGCTGGAAGGCCATGCCCGGCACGCGCAGGGCTTCTGCGGGCGCGTTCTGCAGGACGAGCATGACTTGGAAGAGCGGGCTGCGGCTCAAGTCACGCGAGGGCTGGAGGACCTCCACCAGCTTCTCGAAGGGGACGTGCTGGTGCTCGTAGGCCCCGAGCGTGGTGGCCTTCACCTGGGAGAGCAGCTGGCGGAAGGAGTCCTCTGGGCGCACGTGGGCGCGCAACACCAGCGTGTTGACGAAGAAGCCGATGAGGCCCTCGGCCTCGGAGTGGGTGCGGCCCGCGATGGGGGAGCCGACGCTGATGTCGTCCTGGCCGGAGTAGCGCGACAGCAGCAGCTGGAAGGCGGAGAGCAGCAGCATGAAGGGAGTAGCGCCCTCCCGCTGAGCCAGGCTGCGAAGGGAGTCCGTCAGCTGCGACGGGAAGTGCACGGGCACCGTGGCACCGCGCCGTGACTGCACTGCTGGACGAGGACGGTCCGTAGGCAGCTCCAGTGCGGCGGGGGCACCGGCCAACTGGCGCTTCCAGTAGCCGAGCTGCGACTCCAGCGGCTCCCCCTGGAGCCACTGGCGCTGCCAGAGGGCGAAGTCCGCGTACCGCACGGGCAGCGGTGGCAGGGAGGGAGCCCGGCCGCCACTGAAGGACTCATAGAGGCTTGCCAGCTCGCGGACGAGGACGCCCATGGACCAGCCGTCGGAGACGATGTGGTGCATCGTCGCGAGGAGGACGTGGGAATCCTCTGAAAGCTTGAGGAGGGCTGTGCGCAGCAAAGGCCCGTGGACGAGGTGGAAGGGCTGCCGGGCCTCACGGGTGGCAAGCCGCAGCGTCTCCGCCTCGCGCGCGGACTCCTCCAGGGAAGAGAGGTCTTCCACCGGGAGCGCCCATGCGGCCGGGGCATGGATGCGCTGGAAGGGCTGGCCCTCCTCCTCGAAGAAGGTGGTGCGCAGCGCTTCGTGCCGCGCCACCAGCGCTTCGAAGGCACGGCGAAGGGCCTCCACGTCCAGCCGGCCCAGGAGGCGCAGCGCGACGGGCAGGTTGTAGGAGGCGTCGTCCGGGGTCAGCTGATCGAGGAACCAGAGGCGCTGCTGAGCGAAGGAGAGAGGCAGGTGGCCTTCGGTGCGCGTGCGCGTCAGGGAGGGCAGACGCGTGCCGGTCGTGGTGCGCTGGAGGCGTTCAGCCAGGGCCGCGATGGTGGGGGCCTCGAAGAGGGCACGAAGCGGCAACTCCACGTCGAGTGCCGCACGCACTCGGGCCACCAACTGCGTGGCGAGCAGCGAGTGGCCACCCAGTTCGAAGAAGTTGTCCGTGCGGCCGACAGTGGGCACGCGAAGCACTTCGCTCCACAGGGCCGCGAGCTTCTCCTCCAGCGGGGTCGCCGGAGCCTCGTAGGCGTGCGAAGCCCGGAGCGCGCTCGCGTCCGGAGCAGGGAGCGCCTTGCGGTCCACCTTGCCGTTGGACGTCAGCGGCAGCACGTCCAGAGGGACGAAGGCCGCGGGCACCATGTACTCAGGCAGGTGCTGCTTGAGGTGCGCGCGGAGAGCCGTGATGTCGAGCGCCTCACCCACGACGTAGGCGACAAGTCGCTTGTCACCCGGAGCATCCTCGCGCGCGAGGACGACGGCGTCCTTCACGGAGGGGGCTGCGCGTAGGGCGTTCTCGACTTCGCCCAGCTCGATGCGGAAGCCGCGCACCTTCACCTGCGCGTCGATGCGGCCGACGAAGT
>NZ_RAWF01000515.1:0-1818 GCF_003612075.1 Corallococcus sp. CA041A | reverse complement strand
AGAACCGGCAGCGGCGTCTGCGCGTGCGCGATGAACGCCGGGACGATATCCACTTCGGCCTCCTCGTTCTGGGCTGCTGCCTGATCCTCTTCCGCAGTCTTCAAACCTGACTTTTGTTAGGCGCTCTTAGTACTACTTGATCAGATGCGTGACGGTCCTCGAGGAGGAGCGCGAGCGCCGAGTCTGCGGAGGCACAGCGGACAATGGCCGAGGCGGCGCAGCAGCAGATGCTGAAGCCGCCGGCGCACCTGGGGCAGCGTCCAAGGAATCCTCCTCCGGGGGGGAAAGCGCTCGACGGAGCGCGAGGAATCCATGGGCCACCATGCAGAGCGTGGCGTGGTGGTGAAAGCCTCTCCAGGTGCGGCCCTCAAAGTGGTCCAGGCCGACTTCGCCCTTCATCTCCTGGTAGTCCCGCTCCACTCGCCAGCGCAGCTTCGCCAGGGTGACGAGGCGTTTGAGAGGCGTGTCGGACGGTAATGATGAGAGATAGAACTTCGTCGGCGCGGCTTCCCCCTGCGGCCATTCACACAGCAGCCATTCGGGAGCACCTGGCGCCTTGCGGATGACGTGGCCTTCGGCGACCTGGATTCGCACCGCGGCGAAGGTGGAAGACTGCGTGCCGCGACTGCCCTCGCGCCAGCTGACCCGGCGGTACTCTTCTTCGGGCAACTGACGCGCAAGCTCTTCAATCGTCCAGGGTTGCACGCCGCTGTCGTCGACGAAGCGCGTCCGGGGACGCCCGTTCTCACCCGCCTTCTTCACTGGACGATGCGGCGTAGCTCCTGGCGGCCACACCTTGTGCTGCCCTGGCACTGCGACGAGGTACGGCAGTCCTCGCGCCGTCAGGCCCTCACGAAACTCTCGGCAGTTGCCATACCCCGCATCCGCCAGCACGACGTGCTTGCGCACGCCCCACTTCAGCGCGTCGTCCACCTGCTCCAGCGCCAGTTCCCACTTGCGTGACGCGCCCACCGCCTCGGGGACGCTGGCCGCCTTGCGCCGGGCCGTGTCCTTCACCCACTCCTCGGGCAGGTACAGCCGCATGCCGATGCACCCGCTTCCCCGAGGCCCGGCCAGATGCAGGCTGACGGCCACCTGGCAGTTGTCCGTGCGCCCCAGCGTGCCTGAGTACTGCCGGGCGACTCCCACCGAGTGCTTTCCTTTCTTCGGAAAGCCCGTGTCGTCCACCACCAGCGCTTCCAACTCCGGAAGCCGCCGCTCCAACTTCCGCGCCAGTCGCTCCCGGAGGGCCTCGTCGCTCCACGTCCCTTGCGACACGCACTGCTGCAGTCGCTGGCGCATCGCCTCGACTTCGCCCGCGTCCTCCACCAGCCGCGCCGCCATCGGCTCAATGCTCTTGCGCTCCCCGTCCAGCAGCAGGCCCGTCACGTAGGCCTCCATGGCGCGCCTGCGCTCCAGCCGCCCCATGCCGGCGACCATCTCCTCAAGGTAGGCGCTCAGCGCCTCGTCCAGCTTGCGCAGCTGTCCCGGTGTCATCCCGACCGTAGATCATGGGTAAGCGTTCAGGGGGCTGGGCGACCGCGAGCGTGAGCTGGATTCAGGTTCCGGGCAGCAGCGATGGTGCGGGAGCGCCGTGGAGATGGGCTTCAAGGGACGCAGTGAGAGCGTCAAGCACGTTGCGCTCCTGCTTCCTGAGGCTCATCACGGCCGTGAGGATGCGCTCGACGAAGCGGCTGCCGTCCTCGCTCTGGGTGCCAAAGCTCGTCTTGCGCCAGATGACCGCATGGCGCAGGTCCCTCTCGGCGAGGTTGTTGGTGGGCTCGACGCCCTCGGTATAGACGAACGTCCAGAGCGCCT
>NZ_RAWF01000514.1:0-1875 GCF_003612075.1 Corallococcus sp. CA041A | reverse complement strand
GGGCAGCCCGGGGGCGGGGCCGGAACGCTGGGGTCGGCGGTGCTCATGTCGCGTGATTCCTTCCGTAGATGATGCGCAGCCCCTCCAGGGTGAGGAACTCATCCACCTCCTGGATGGCCTTCGATTCACTGGCCACCAACGGGGCCAGGCCCCCGGTGGCCACCACTTTCGCGGAGAAGCCCATCTCCGCCTCCATCCGCGCGCACATGCCGTCCACCATGCTCACGTAGCCGTGGACCAGGCCGGACTGCATGGAGTGCACGGTGTTGCGGCCCACCACGTGAGGCGGCCGGGCGAACTCGACGCGGGGGAGCTTGGAGGCGTTCTGGAACAGGGCCTCCATGGAGATGTTGATGCCGGGGCAGATGGCGCCGCCCAGGTACTCGCCCTTGGGGGTCACCGCGTCCAGCGTCGTCGCGGTGCCGAAGTCCACCACGATGAGGCCACGGTGGTGCTTCTCGTAGGCGGCGACGGCGTTGACGATGCGGTCCGCGCCCACCTCGCGCGGGTTGTCGTAGAGGATGGGCATGCCCGTCTTCACGCCCGGGCCCACGAACATGGGGCGCGTCTTGAAGTAGCGCTCGCTCATCTTCTCCAGGATGAACTGGAGCGGCGGCACCACGCTGGACACCGCCACGGCCTTCACCTGGTTCGCGTCGACGCCGCTCCACGCGAAGAGCTGGCGCACCTGGATGCCGTACTCGTCCGCGCTCCTGCGCGCGCTCGTCTCCAGGCGCCAGTGGTCCAGGAGCCGCCGGCCCTCGTACACGCCCAGGACGGTATTGGTGTTGCCGACGTCGATGGCCAGGAGCATCAGGGGCGCACTCTAGCGCTGGGGACGCAGCTGCTCCACGTCCCCCGCCAGCACGCGCTCCACACGGCCGTCCGCCATGCGCACCATCAGGGCGCCCGTGGGGTCGATGTCCTCCGCGAACCCCTCCCAGTCCCCCCGGTCCGTCCGCACCCGGACTGGGACACCCAGGGTGCTGGAGAGCGCCTTCCAGCGGGTGCGCACCGCGTCGAAGCCGGTGGCCAGGTACGTGTCCAGCCAGGTCTCCAGCCGGTTCCACAGGGCCGCGGTGAAGGGCGCGCGGGCCACGGGCCGCCCCTGCGCCAGGGCGACTGACGTGGCCGTGGCGCGCAGCTCGTCGGGGAAG
Source organism: Corallococcus sp. CA041A (assembly GCF_003612075.1). Classification (NCBI taxonomy): domain Bacteria; kingdom Pseudomonadati; phylum Myxococcota; class Myxococcia; order Myxococcales; family Myxococcaceae; genus Corallococcus; species Corallococcus sp. CA041A. The sequence goes on along the minus strand of NZ_RAWF01000514.1, from coordinate 718 downwards.
TGCTCCTCGCCCGCGTTGAGGTTCACCCCCACGCCCACGATGACGAAGTGCACGCGCTCGGGTTCGGCGGACAGCTCCGTGAGGATGCCGGCCACCTTCTTGCCGGCGATCTGGACGTCGTTGGGCCACTTGATCGCGGCGTCCGCGCCCGCGTCGCGCAGCGTCTCCGCCAGGGCCACGGCGGCCACCAGCGTGAGCTCCGGCGCGCGCTGCGGAGGCAGCTCCGGGCGCAGGATGGCGGAGAAGTACAGGTTCAGGTTCGGCGGCGACACCCAGGCGCGGCCCCGGCGCCCCTTCCCCGCCGTCTGCTGCTCGGCCACCACCACCGTGCCGTGGGCGGCGCCGTCCTGGGCCAGCCGGAAGGCCGCCGCGTTGGTGGAGCCGATGGTGTCGTGGTGGTGCAGCACGCGACCCACCGCGCGCGTGGCGAGCAGCGGGTGGAGCTCCAGCGCGGAGAGCCGGTCCGGCCGGCCCACCAGCCGGTAGCCCTTCGCGGGCACCGCTTCGATGCGGTAGCCCTTCAGCCGCAGGGCCTCCACGTGCTTCCACACCGCCGTGCGCGACAGGCCCAGCCGGTTGGACAGCGCCTCACCGGAGATGAAGCCCTCCCCGCCTTCCGCGAGGAAGTTGAGGATGCGCGCGTCCTGCGTGAGCTCGTTCGTCATCTCCACGGGAGGCGGGGAGGGCTTCATCTCCGGTGAGGCGCTGTCCAACCGGC
>NZ_RAWF01000513.1:0-1880 GCF_003612075.1 Corallococcus sp. CA041A | reverse complement strand
CACCGCCCCCGCGAAGAAGTCGAAGGTCTCCGCGGCCCCGGCTGCCCCGGCCACGGGCGAGATTCACGCGCGGCCCGCCTCGCTGTGGCGCCGGCTGCTGTCCTTCACCGTCGACACCGCGGCCATCAGCGCCGTGGCGGCGGCCTACATCACCCTGGCCTCGTCGGTCGCGGGCGTGAAGGGTCCGCAGCCGGGGCTGACCGGGCTGGACGCCTTCGTCGCCTGGCTGCGCGCGCTGCACTCCGTGCTGCTGCCGGGCGTGGTCCTGGTGCTGGTGCTCGCCACCGTGTATTGCGCGGTCGCGGCCTTCCTGTGGAATGGACGCACCCTGGGACGATTGCTCCTGGGCCTGCGGCTGGTGGACACCCATGGCATGGCGCCCACCCCGGGCCGGGCCATCTTCCGGGCGCTGCTCGCCGGGCTTTCCTTCGTTCTCTTCCTGGGCGGGTTCTGGATGGCGCTGTTCGACCGCCGCGGACAGACGCTCCATGACAAGCTGACGTCCACCTTCGTCGTCCAACCGAGCTGAAACAGGCTCATTGTACCTTGCGGCCGCGGCCGTAAGATGCCGCGGCCTTCATGCCTTCGCGTCTTGCCCAGCACCTCGTCTCGCGCGCCCTCCTGTCCCAGGAGCAGGCCGGAGAGTTGTTGCGTCTGCACCAGGCCCAGGGAGGCCATGTGGACACCGCGCTCCTGGAGCGCGGCATGTCCGAAGCGGACGTCCTCGCGATGCTGGGCGAGGTCTCCGGCTTCCGGCCCGTGAACCTGGTGGACTTCGAGCCCAACCTCGAGGTCGCCAGCTTCATCCCCCCGAAAATCGCCGAGCGCCTGAGCGTCGTTCCCCTGTCCCTGGACGGCAACACGCTGCACGTGGCGTGCGCCTACCCGGTGCCCAAGAAGGAGCTGGACGAAGTCGGCTTCCTCCTGGGCAAGCCGCTGGAGCTGTGGGTCGCCATCGAGCTGCGGGTGCGCGAGTGGATCTCCATCATCTACCGCCAGCCGCTGACGCCCCGCTTCGTGCAGCTGGCCGCGGCGGTCGCCCAGCAGGCCGGAGCGCTCACGCCGCCCCCACCTCCGCCGCCAGACGACGAGTCGATGACGGTGGACATGGTGGAGCAGCTGGCGCGCAACGTGGCCCAGGAGCCCGTGCCCGCGGCAGCCCGTCCCGCCGCCGCGCGTGAGCCCGAGCCCGCGGACATCCCCCCGCCCGCGTACACGCGCGAGCCGCTGCGCCTGAACACCTCCGCGGGACCGGTGACGACGGCCCGCGCGGTCCAGCGCCCCACGCCGGCGCCGACGCCCACGGACATCCCGCCCCCCGCGTACACGCGCGAGCCCCTGCGGCTGAACATGCCGGGCACGCCCGCGCGCGCCACGCCTCCCGCGCAGGCTCCGAACCAGGGCGCGTCGGGGAACGCCGCGCCGCCGACCCTCTACCCGCCGGGAGAGCGTCCTCTACCGCCGCCGCAGCCCGTGCCCGTGCTGTTGCCCGTGGGTCCGGCCGGCACGTCCACCACCGCGCCTCAGGGGGGTCGACCCGCCGCGCCCGGTGCGTTCGCCACGCCGCCGCAGGCCGCGAGCCGTCCCGGCACCACCGTGCAGGGTCCCGCGACGCAGGGCTTCGGAGGACAGGGCCCCAACGCGCAGGGCATCTCCGCGACGCAGGGCTTCGGAGGACCGGGGCCCACCACGCAGGGCTTTGGCGGCCAGGGTCCCGCGACCACGGGCCAAGGTGCTCGACCGGGCACGCCCGTGCAGGGCCCCCAGGGCACCACCCCGGCCGCGCAGCCGGCACAGGGCCCCGCTCGACCGGGCACCACCGTCCAGACCTCGCAGGGCACGGCCCCCACGGCGCCTCCGTCCGCGAACCGCCCCAGCGC
>NZ_RAWF01000512.1:0-1938 GCF_003612075.1 Corallococcus sp. CA041A | reverse complement strand
GTGGTGGCCAGGGCAACACGGTCATCCCCGTGGAGCTCATCGTCGCCAAGCAGCGAAACGGCCCCATTGGTTCCGTGGAGCTGGTGTTCCTCGCGGAGTACACGCGCTTCGAAAGCCGCGCCCGGAGCGAGTAGCCGCCCGAGTCAGTCCCGGCCGGTGCGCAGGTAGCCCGTGACGTGCTCGCGGGCCGCCCGCACCGCGGCTTCCGGCCCCGTGCCCCGGCCCAGCTCCGCCGCCAGCGCGGACGCCAGCCGGCAGCCCGTGCCCCGGCGCTCCGGCGGCCGCTTCAACCGGCGCCCCCGCATCACCACCGTGCGCCCGGCGAAGGCCAGCACGTCCGCCAGCCCCTGCCCTTCCGGCAGGTGCCCGCCCTTCACCAGCACCGCGCCGAAGCCGCGCTGACACAGCGCCTCCGCTGCTTCCTGCGCGTCCTCCACCGTGCCCAGCGCGGGCCGGCCCAGGAGCCACGCGGCCTCCTCCAGGTTCGGCGTCACCAGCACGCGCGGGCCCGCGAGCGCCAGGTAGTGCCGGGGCGTCAGGCGTGACAGCACCTGCCCCCGGGAGGAGCGCACCACCGGGTCCACCACCCACCACGCGTCCGCGTCCTTGAGCGCAGCTCTCGCCGTGGACAGCTGCGACGGGCCGGGCACCACGCCCCACTTCACCGCGTGCAGGGGGCCCCACTCGCGCGCGGCCGTCACCTGCGCGGCCAGCATGCGCGGGGACGCCGGCACCACCGCGAAGGTGTGCGAGCCCTGCGCCGTCTGGGCCGTGGGCACCGCCACCGCGTCGCCACCCCGCGCCCGCACCGCGGCCACGTCCGCCAGGAGCCCGGCCCTGCCCGTGGGCTCCAGTCCCGCCAGGAGCAGGACTCGCGGCCTCACCGGCGGTGCTCTCGCGCCTTCTGCACCAGCGCCTTGTAGACGCCCAGGTGCACCGGGATGGTCCCCAGCATCAGTTCCGGGTGCCACTGCACGCCCAGCGCGAACGTGTGCGCGGTGGATTCAATCGCCTCCACCACTCCGTCCGGCGACACCGCGCTCACCGTCACGTCGGTGCCCGGCTTGTTCACCGCCTGGTGGTGCGTGGAGTTCACCATCAGCTGCCCGTGCCCCACGGCCTCCGCCAGCTGCGTGCCGTTCTTCACCTCCACCGGGTGCTGCGGCTGGGTGCGGTCGTGCTTCTGCTCGTGGTCGCGCGCGCCCGGAATCTCTTTCAGGATGTCCTGGAACAGCGTGCCGCCCAGCACCACGGCCAACAGCTGCATGCCGCCGCACACGCCCAGCACCGGCAGGTTGCGCTTGAGCGCGCCGCGGATGAGCTGCGCCTCGAAGGCCGTGCGGCCCTCCTTCAGCGGCCCCATGCCTTCGCGGGCCTCCTCGCCATACGCGGCAGGAGGGATGTCGAACGCGCCGCCCGTCACCACCAGCCCGGACACCCGCTCCAGGTAGGCGTCCACGCAGGACGGGTCGTCGGTGTACGGCAGCACGAAGGGCAGGCCCCCCGCGCGCAGCACCGCCTCCGCGTAGGGCACCTTCAATTCGTAGCGGGGGAAGGCGGAGTCGGCCGGCTGGGCCCAGTCCGGGCTGAGGCCGATGTTGGGACGGCGCGCAGTCGTCCCGTGATGACGCGGAGGCAGATGGTTCATGGTGGGGTACTTCCTCTGGTTAGAGGCCAGTCCCCCGCGCGCTGTCAAACGCCGCCGCCAGCTGCCGCACGCGCTCGGCGATGTCCTGGGCAAGCAGGGCGTCGGACACCACCGCCGCGCCATGCGCCCCCGTCGCCGCCACGCTCGCGATGTTCGCCAGGCCCACCCCGCCAATGCCCACCACCGGCAGCGGACTCTCGGCCACCACCCGCCGGAATGCCTCCAGCCCCAGCACCGGCGCCTGCACCACCTTCGTCGTCGTGCCGAACAGCGGCCCCACGCCCACGTAG
>NZ_RAWF01000511.1:0-1965 GCF_003612075.1 Corallococcus sp. CA041A | reverse complement strand
CCCAGTCCCCCGCCCACCACGGCCACCTTCGTCGCCTGCATGTCCGTCCTCCGTTCCGGCGCCCGGCGCATTCCGGGCATCCAACGGCCACCACGAAGGAGGACGGAAAAAGGTTACAGCGCCGGCCGCGGAGCCGCGCCGCGAGGTGACTCCCCCTCACCTCTTCGCGGAGGCCGTGTGACGGCGCACCAGCACATACGCCGCCGGCAGCCCCACCAACACCGTCAACGTGGACAGGGACAGGCCCCCCAGCACGGTGATGGCCAGCGGCCGTTGCAGCTCGCCCCCCTCACCCAGTCCGAGCGCGAGCGGGACGAGCCCCAGCAGCGTCGCCAGCGTCGTCATGAGGATGGGACGCAGACGCACGGAGGTGGCGTGGCCCACGGCCTCGGCCGCGGCCATTCCTTCGGCGCGTCCCTCCTCCGCCCGGTCGAGCAAGAGGATGCCGTTCTTCACGACGAGCCCGACGAGCAGGATGCAGCCCATCAACGAGGAGACGTTGAGTGGCGTGCCGGTGATTCGCAGACAGGCGACGCCCGCCGCGAGCGCCACGGGGACCGCGCCCAGGATGAGCAGCGGGAGCACGACCCCGCGGAAATGGAAGGTCAGCACCAGGAAGACCCCCAGCGTGGCCAACGCCAGCACCAGCACCAGGGCCTGGAAGGACTCGCGCTGACTTTCGCGCTGACCGCCCAGCCGCACCTCCACCCCCGCTGGCTTCTCCAGCGTGGCGAGCCGCGCCTCCACCTCCGCGGTGACGCTGCCCAGGTCCCGCCCCTCCAGCCGCCCCGTCACCGCCACCAGCGGACGCAGGTTGTCCGAAAGCAGCTCCGCGGGCTGGCACTCCTGGCGCACGCGCGCCACCTGCGTCAGTGGAACCATCTGCCCCGAGGCAGTCCGCAGGCGCAGGCGCTGGAGAACCTGGGGATCCATGCGGTCGGCTTCACGCAGCCGCACTCGCACGTCCACCTGCCGGCCCTCGCGGGGGAGCGTCCCAACGACATCGCCCAACAGCGCGGTCCGGACCTGCGCCGACACCTCCCGCGTCGTGAACCCCAGACGGCCCGCCTGGACCAGGTCCACATCCAGGTGGGTCTCCGGAATGCACCCGGTGACGCCGTCGAACAGGTCCGCCAGGCCCGGGATGTCCCGCAGCCGCTCGGCGACGCGGGGCGCGAAATCCCGCAGCACCTGGACGTCCTGCCCCAGCAGCTTGACCTCGACGGGATCCGGCGCGCCTTCCAGGTCGGAGAGCACGTCCTGCAGCAGCTCGACGAACTCCAGCCGGACTCCGGGAAGCGCGGCTTCCGCCCGCGTGCGTGTCGCCTCGATGATGTCCTGGCCATGGCGCGTCCGCCGCGGAGAGAGCGACACGGTCAGGTCGCCACGCGAGGACTCGGTGGCCGCCGGCGGCCCCAGCTCCGCGCCCAGGCGCCGGCTGGTGCCCATGACCTCGGGGATGTCCGCGACCACCGCCTCCAGCGCGCGCCCCAGCCGGTCCGCCTCCGCGACCGAGGTGCCCGTCGGCGTGAAGTAGTCCACGACGAACGCGCCCTCATCCAGCTCCGGCAGGAACCCCGTCCCCACGCCCCGGCCCAGCAACGCCAACAGCACGGTGAGGAGCACCACGCCTGCCACCAGCACTCCCGGCCGCGCACGCCACTGCGTGAGCATGAACCCCGGGATGACAGGCTCGGGCGCGGGGTGGCCGCCGGGAGGAACGAGCAGCCACCCGCACAGCAGCGGCGTCAGCGTGACGGCCAGCACGAGGGAGAACAACACGGCGGTGCACAGCGTGAACGCCAGCGCGGTGAAGAACTGGCCGGACACGCCGGGCAGCAGCGACAGCGGCGCGAAGACCACGACCGTGGTGAGCGTGGAGTTGGTGACGGGCCAGGCGATCTCCCGGAGCGCGTCCGCGGTCGCGGCCCACCGCTCCGTCCCCGCCGCCACCCGGCGGTACAC
>NZ_RAWF01000510.1:0-1984 GCF_003612075.1 Corallococcus sp. CA041A | reverse complement strand
GCATGCTGACGGCGGACCGTGACGCCTTCTATGATGAGGCCGTTCTCCTGCTGCGCCGCGTCCGCAGGCGCGGCAGGCTCCCCATCTGGGCCAACACCCCTGAACGGAATTAGTCGGGATGGCTTAGACTGGGAGCCCCGGATGGGCACCCGGTGGAGGAGCAGGGCGTGAAAGGACCTGGAACAGCATGCCAATGGGAAGAACCTGGAACCGGAGCCTCGTCCCGCCCTCGCTGTTCGCGGCGCTCCTTGGGGTGGCGTTGGTCGCCTGCTCCCCAAGTCCCGAGCCTTCCGCGCCAGTGCTACCTTCCGATGCGGGTGTGACGGCGGCCGACGCGGGAGTGACTCCGGTGGCCATCGCCAAGCGCCGGCCCGACGTGTGGTGTGAGGGCCTTCCGCCAGAGCGGTGTGGTGAATTCCCCGAACTCTGCATCCGGCTGACGTACTGCGATGGTCAGCCGTTCTGCGCATCCCGCATGAACCGCCCAAAGGACCGCAAGTGTGGTTCGGTGAGCGTCTACGGCCTGGGCGAGCCGTGCTGCTCCGGACTGGTGAGCCGTTGCGGTGTGCTGACGCTGGACGACACCTGCGAACCGCAGCGCGACCCGATGGACATGCCTTCGTGTCTGGCGTGTGGCGATGGCGTGTGTGACGTGCACGAGCAGCGCTGCAATTGTCCCGAGGACTGCGCCGTCACCGCGAAGCGGCCCGGCATCCGCTATCGCGGCAGCAGCCCCGAAGGGCCCACCGGCCATCGCAACACCGAAGGCGTCACCCGCCCGGGGCAATGCCTGGATGCGCTGGAGAAGCCAGACGCCGTTCGACACTGCTTGAGGGAATGGGTGATGGCCCTCCTGGGACGCAGGTCCGCCAAGGAGCTTCGGCAGGCCGTGGACATCAAGCCGTTCACCCGCTTCGACCTCGACCTGTTGGAGTGCCTGGATGAACCGGAGGACCGGGATCCGCCTGGAACCCGCTCCCGTCGCGATGTCTGTCTCGAAGCGCTCCAGCGGCGGACGAAGGACACGCGGCTGCGAAAACTGATGAACCCCTAGCCATGTCCCCCGAGCACTCCATGTTCCCGCGCTCCGCCCGTCATTCGACCTGTCTCGCGTCGCTCCTCGTGCTCCTCCTGGCCGGGGAGACCGCGCAAGCGACGTCCTATCCGCCCTGGCAGCCGCCAGTGAGGCGCGCCATCGTGAATGACGATGAGGTGGCCTTGCGTGCGTTACTGGCCGAGGGTGCGTCCCGGAACGTCATGGACGATCCGAGTCATCCGGGGGCGTATTCCCCGCTCATGGTGGCGTGCGAGGAAGGGAAGGAGAAGGCCGCCAACGTCCTGCTGGATGCGGGCGCGGATCCGTTGCTCATTGTTCCCCGGCATCAACGGTACTGGCCTCCGCCGGGATGGAGCGCTGTGTGCTTCGCGCGATTCAAGGGCCTGAAGCGAATCGAGCAGCGCCTGTTGGACGCGGGCGCCTCCGCCCGGTCCGCGTGTCTGTTGGATGCGGACTTCCTCGCTGCCGCCGTTGCGCGCCAGCCCCCCCAGGTGGAGCGCCTTGCCCGGCAGGGTCGGGGTGGAATCTCCCCCTCCGTCATCCAATACGCCATGGGGCAGGCCTTCGCCCACCGGGACGTAGCGCTGATGCGTGCCGTGCTGGTCGCGGGTAGGCCCGTCTCGTCCCGCGACGGGGCCGCCCTTCTCGAACGTTGGCTCAGTGACTTCAACGCCGTGAGTCCCGCGATGGTGGACGTCCTGCTGGAGGGTGGGGTGCGTCCGCCGCTTCTTCCGCTGGCGAAGGCGGGCCTCACGGCGCAGGTGGCGCGAGTCCTCAAGATGAGCGCTTCACCCGACAGCGGGTGTGGCTCCCATCCTGATCACGCGGCGCGCCGCACCCGAGCGCGCCGTGGCGCGAGAATGAGAGTCATGGCGGCGTCCCAACGGTCCGAGAGCACCAGAGCGCGGAGGTCGAGGATGTGCTGGC